>JAJRAL010000191.1 GCA_028679935.1 Methanomassiliicoccales archaeon
GGCGCTGATCCGAAACGGCGATCCAATCTCGTGGGTGGTCCTCGATCAGGTCGAGGTAGTTGTCCTTGAACCACTGGTCGTTCTTAAGATCCTCGTCGTTCTCGTATTCCTCGTCGTCGTCAGCAGCCACTCGCCAGCTCCCTCCGCTCCAACATTGGCAGGTGCCTGGAAATAGCTTTTGCCCCTTCGGCGCACCGCCCGTCGCCGGTAAATACCAAATCCGCCATTAGGCAGCCGATGGCCGGGGATGCGCTCCAGATACGACTAGGGAACGGGATAGAGCTGAGCGGCCCGATGGAGGTCAGGCTCGATCCGCGGCGGCTTGAGGCCGGAGCGGTGAACTGCATCTCGCACGCCCACTCCGACCACCTGCCGAGGAGCTTCGAGGATTGCAGGGCTCTCGCATCCAACATCACGCTGCGCTGCGCCTCGGAGAGGGTGCGCCGGAAGATCGAGGGCCGCGAGTGCGACAGCATCAAGATGCTCAACTCGGGCCATATCCCGGGCTCGACGATGTTCCTGGTCGAGGGGGAGAGGAAGGTCCTCTACACCGGCGACATGTGCACGCGCGACCGCTACGGCTCGGAGGGCGCGAAGCCGGTCAAGACCGACGTCCTCGTCATCGAATCGACCTATGGCTCGCCTCACTACGTCTTCCCGCCGACCGAGGAGATGGGGGACATCATGCATGACTGGATCGGCGACTCGCTGAAGCATGGCTACTCGGTCGCGCTCTACGCGTATCCGCTCGGAAAGTCGCAGACGCTCATTCGCATGCTCGAGGAGTTCGAGCCATACCTGCAAGGGACCGTGCTCGACATGACGAAGATGGTCGAGGACGGCGGGGAGAGCGGATATCGCTACCGGGAGTATGCGAAGGACGAGGGCAAGGAGCCCTGCGTCGTGATCTGCCCGACCGGCTCGAGGGGCGGCATAGCGTCCCACGGGCGAGGCAAGTTCAGGACCGCGGCTGTGTCCGGCTGGGCGCTCGACCGCTCCTACCGCTACGCGATGGGCACGGACGAGGCGTTCGCGATCTCGGATCACGCGGACTTCGAGGAGCTGATACAGTTCACGAAGGCGTGCTCGCCATCGATGGTCTTCGTGCAGCACGGATTCGATGAGGTGCTGGCACGCGAGATTAAGAAGCGCTTGGGGATCGACGCGCAGCCGATGAAGCGCAACCAGCGCTCACTGGCCGAATTCTGAGAAACGAGATCGAGGCTCATTCATCAGGAGCTTCGGCGGAGGGGCGCGGCGCCGTCTCCCACATCTTCGGGTAGGTGCCTGGGTCCATGAAGACGCGGTCGGTGCTGACCATCAATCCCTCTCTCGCGTGGGTCATGCCCTCTGAGGACGCCAGCGCGGCACCCACCCCGACCGCCTCGCCCTTGAGGCTGAACATCGCCACCGCCTCTCCCTTCGAAATGCCCTCCTCGAGCTTGGCGATCCCCGCGGCGGCGAGGTCGGCACCGTGGCATAGCGCGTCGACCGCGCTGTCCTTGACCACGATCCTGCGGAACGGCTCGAGCAGGGTCTCCATCGGCGAGATCATCGTCCTCAACCAGTCGCCCTTGCCCTGCTTCCAGAACACGTAGGCGTCCTTGAGGTCTTGGAGCGTCACCGAGTCCCTCTCCTCCATCGCGCCGGACCTGACCCTGCGGAGGTCCTCCATGTGCGCCCCGACGCCGAGTGCGTCGCCCACGTCGGCGCAGAGCGTCCGAACGTACGTGCCGGCGTCGCACCTTGCTCGGAAGAGCACGTCGCGGCCCTTGAGCTCGAGTATCCTGATCGCGTGGACGCGCCGGATGCGGGTCTGCCTCTTTACCGCGGACCTCACCGGAGGCGTCTGGAAGATGTCGCCCTCGAAATCCATCAGGACGTCCCTGAGCTTCGCCGCCTCGACGTCGCGGTGCAGGCGCATGACGCAGACGTACTCCTTGTCGGAGCGGAGCACCAGATCGGTCGCCCGCGTCGCCCGGCCGAGCGTTATCGGCAGCACGCCGCTCACCTTCGGGTCAAGTGTTCCGCCGTGCCCGATCTTCTCCACGGAGAGTATGTCGCGCACCCAGGCGGTGACCTGATGAGACGTCGGTCCAGAGGGCTTGTCGAGGTTGATCACGCCTGCCTGCAGCATCTCCTCGATGCTCCTCTCGCTCGGCTTCTTCCCGTGGGCGGTGATGAGCGGGTCCCGGTCCTTGACGATCATCCGTGCCGTGCTCTCGCCTCCATGCTATCGATGATCAGGTCAGCGACCTGCTCCGGGGTCCGTTTCGTCGTGTCGACGACCAGGTCATAAATGCTCTTGTCCTTCAGGTCTATGCCGTAGTGCCGCTTGTACCGGAGGGCCTCGCACTCCTCGCGCTCGAGCATCTCCCTCGTGATCTTGTCCAGGTTGTCGGGCTCGCGTTCACCGACGCGCTGCGCCCTGACCTTCGGCTCCGCGTCGAGGAATACCTTGAAAGCTAGCGGGTCATGCTTCGAGAGAAGGTGACCGGTCAATCGCCCCTCGACCACGATGTCCTTCGCGGACATCGCCCTCGCCACCATTCCATCGTCCACCATGTGGTCGTACTTGGGGTCCTGCTCGGCTAGGCGGCCGAAGTCGCTCAGGCTGAGGCCTTGCTTCCTCGCCATCTCTCTGAAAACCGTGCCGGAGATGAGGCACTCGCAATGCAGACGATCGGCAAGAAGCCTGCACACCGTCGTCTTGCCGGAGCCCGGCGGACCGCTGATGGTGATCCTCATGCGGCGAACCCTGCCTCGATCTCCACGAGGCGCTTCTTGAAGTCCCACCACCGCAGCAGGCGCGAGAGCACCTGGCCGAACGGGATGCTCGCCAACGAATAGAGCAGCACCCAGTTGGGCAGGACGGTGTAGCCGTTGAGATCGACGTTGTAGGCCCAGGGGACCGAGACGACAGCGCTGGGCACGTTGAACATGAACACAGCTATCCAGGCGAAGATCGGGACGATGATGACCATCGTCACCGGCATCAGCTTGAGCTGCGTCGTCGAGGACTTCATCGAGCGCTGCATGATCTTCGACTGCTGCTCCATCAGCTTCTTCATTTTGAACGTGTTGTTATCAATGCGGGCCTGGCGCAGCTCCTTGTTGAATGCGGTGACGATCTTCTGACTCTCCGCCTGCTCGACGTAGTTGGTGAAGAAGTGCCTCACGATGACCGTGAGTCCGGTCATGATCATGCCCGCCAGGAAGAGGGTGATGACCGGGTATGCGTAGTTGAACCCGATGAGCGGCATCAGCCCGTAGCCGATGATCCTGCCCAGAGCGTCCCTCAGCTGGCTGTCCAGCAGGATGACGACCGCGAGCATCACGATGAATATCGTGACGAAGCGGGAGAGCGCGGCTCCCGGGGGTTGGGCCCCTGGAGCGGGAGCTGTTGGCCTCGCCGCCGTGCCTACTCACCTCCGAAGAACTGCCGCAGCACCGGGTGCATCTCCATCATCTGCTCGCGGCTGATCGCTTCGTAGAACTGGATGAGTATACCTACGGTTAGCAGGACGCCAGTACCAGAGGCATTACCCACGGTCCCTATCAGATCCGCACCGGCTGCCAAAGCACCCACCGTCGCACCCGATATCACTGTGACCACAGGTATGTACCTTTCGAGGACGCGCTTGAGCACGCGCGGGTCCCGCCTGAACCCGGGTATCTGCAGCCCGGACGACTCGATCTGCTTCGCTACCGCTTCCGGACCCATGTTGGTCGTGGCTATCCAGAACTTGGCGAACAGGATCGAGCCCAGGACCATGATCACCACGTAGGTGATGACCTTGATCATGAGCTGGAAGCCGTCGTGCCCGTAGGCGTAGGCCCCGTATTTCTCGGGACTCAACGCTGGTAACAGCCAATCCGTGAGACCTCTCGGTGTCGCAAGGTAGTAGGCGAGGCCTCCTTCCGGAGTGGTGCTTCCCGGCGCATAGTACCCTAACCAGTACTGATGGCCGATGAGAGGTATGCCCTCAAGGGACGGGGACGTCCACAGTAAGAGCGTAATCATGCTGACGTTAGCCAGCAGGGCGGACATCAATATGACCGGGATGTTCGAGGCGTAGAGCAGCTTGATCGGGTAGCGTCCCCTCGCGCCTCTGGCCGTACCGTGCGCCAGCGGCAGTTCGATGCGCACCGACTCGA
>JAJRAL010000018.1 GCA_028679935.1 Methanomassiliicoccales archaeon
CTGAACTACAGCTTGTTCAACCCCTCGACGATCACGCAAGGCTCGCCGCTCTACGGCTTCACGTTCTCCTCGGCGAACACCTCCTCGTTCGTGCAATCCGCCTCCATCGTTGCCGTAATCTCCGGGAACGTGACGAGTTGGAACGTGATCGACTCGTTGATGTGGATGCTCCTGAAGAACAGCTCGGGCGCGCTGATCGCGGATTGGCGCTCGATAGACAGTGGCCTGCAGCTCCTAGGCCTTCCCAACGACGTGATGCAGGCGATACCGTTGACTGGTGTGCAGAACTCTCCAGTTAGTACGGGGCCATCGAGTTTCTGGGAGGATGTGCAAAGAGCGGTTGGATTTCTCGTCAAGGGGCTGATAGACATCCTTCTGTTCGTCACCATGCCCCTCGTAGTTTGCGCCCTGTTCCTGATGAACATCGGGGATTTCGGTTGGATATTCGATGCTATTCGTGAGGTTGCGGAGGCCATCTGGAATGCATTCGTAGCCTTCTTGAATTGGGTTTGGGAATTCATCATCGCCACGATAAGCCTGGCCCTCAGCCCGCTCATTTCCCCAGTCGCGACAGAGATAGGAAGATACAACTCGGGCATTGAGCAATCGTTCCAGCGCGCCAGCGATGAATACACTGAGGGAGGGGCGATTAGCACAGGGGCATACGCTGATATTTCGAGTTCGTTCACCAGCGGCCTATTCTGGGTGCTATTCGCCCTCTCGGCGATTGCTTACGCGGTCATCCTTGGGTTGACAGTCATTACGAATGTGTTTGCGTTCCTGATCTCAATGGTCGTGTCCCTGGTAGTCATGCTCATAGTCGAATCAGTCCTACACATGACGATGATGCAACCCTCGGATGCCTCAAAGGAAGGGGGATCAGTCCCATCCCTCTCATCCCTGATAAGATTCGCCGTCGATAATGGGGGTGGGCCACAGAACGATTCGGAACGATCGTCGGACGAAGGACGCGAGTGGGAAGTGGCGATCGCGACGATGGCGTTGGGTCCAGGGATCCCCTCGGTGGTCCTTGCTGCTGCTGCCGGTGTGGTTGGGAATGAACTCACCAAAGGTGCATTCTGGGGGATGCTGTTCGGAGCAATCGGTCTCGTGATAGGCTGGGGAGCCGCCTTCGCCAAAGGCGTCGCGAGCAAGATGATGGGAATCACAGGTCTGTTCTTCGGATTCATGAGCATGGCATGCTCTGCCGAAGATCTTGGTGGTTCTCAGAGGATTGTCGCAACGGCAGCTATGATTCTTGGCGGTCTCGCCCTTGCCGGTAGTCTGACATCGTTGATATTCGCGGAGATGTGAGGATGAATCCGGACGGAATTGTATCTGTATTCGTCGAACAAGTCTCGCGCAAGGAGATGGCTCCAGGACTAGTGATCCTGCTACTGTTTCCAATGTTTGGGTTAATTCCCTATGCGCTCTCGGGAAACCCCTTCGGGTTCGTCTTCATGCTAGTGACTGGCATCATCGTATCAACCGGGATGATCAAGATACAATACCTCGAGAAACCAATCCAGATAGATGTCGATCATGACGGAGTCACCCTTCGCTACCGTTTGCTCAAGACAAGGAAGTATGGTTATGGCGAGATTGTCTGGATGGACGTAGTGCCAGGTGGAAGGGGAAAGCCATCATTCTCGCGATTCAAGATCAAGATGGTTCGCCCGGTCTACATATCCTACGAAGCTGGGAAAGCCATTCGTCACAGCTGCGTGGTTCATCTCGGAGCTCGGCCCCCGATTTATGAGGAATGGCTGAAGGCATATGGCGGAAACAGGGACTACACAAGGGTGAACTCTGAGTAGGCCCCGCGGAGATGCCACGTTCACTCTGGTCGCTGATGACTGGAAGAGCACCTAGTGGCACTTCTCTTGCTGCCATTCGAGGCTTCTCGTCGGCTGCACCTCGATGCAGCAGACGAACATCTTGTTCGGCTCTCGTGCGTCACGAGCTTGTCGATCTATTCAATGATACGGATGGCTTGACCTTTGGCAATCTCGCTTCTTGTATGGATTCCTGGGTCCGATCGCGGAGGGGGAGGACGCGTCGCTACTTGGATTCAAGGCAGGAGAGAAGTATGCCCTCATCGAAGGTCATTCGGGACCGGACACGACATATCGCTTCTACGCGCAACTGCAGAGCGATACGGTCTTCGAGGAGTTGGACAGGATGTTCATGACGGAGGGGCCTAGCGAGATGTCGAAAATTGCCTCTTCCAAGACCGATCCAGATCGGACAACATTTTTAATTCAAGGAGAAAATATAAGTGCTGGATGAGACGAGTGGTGGGTCTGCCCGAATTTGAATCGGGGTCTCAGGCTCCCAAAGCCCGAAGGATGGACCAAGCTACCCCACAGACCCATCGCCACGCGGCACTTCGTGAATCGTTTCTTCATATATTATCTTGCAGGCCGCCAGCGCGCTCCGTCTCTGCAACGCCGATCTATGGCTTTGGCTTCTTGCCAAGGATCTCCCTGGTCGCCCGCCGCATCGACTGCTCGCTGTTCAGCTTCGGCGCCCAGCCCACGCTCGCCAGCTTATCCACGTCCAGGAGCATCTCCTTGACGTCGCCGACCCAGCCCCGGCCGCCCTTCACGCCGCCGGTCCAGTGGTACTCGACGTCCTTCAGCCCCATCTCCTCGACGACGATGTCCGCGATCCTCTTCACCGACAGCTGGTCCAGCGAGCCGAGGTTGTAGATCTCGACCTGCTCCTCCGCCTCCTCCGCCCCGACGATCATGCCTTCCACGCAATCAGAGACGTGGACGTACGACTTGTGCGTGCCAGGTTCCTTGCCGAGTATCTCTAGATAGGTGGGATCGTCGCGCAGCTTGCGCACGAAGTCGTGCAGGACATTGTGCGTGCTCCTCGACCCGACGACGTTCGCGAAGCGGTACAGGATCGAGTTCATGTCGAAGGTGTGGCAGTAGCTCGAGATGAGCGCCTCGCAGGCGAGCTTCGATGCGCCGTACACCGAGATCGGTATCTGCGGCCCGTAGCTCTCCGGCGTCGGCAGGACGCTCGGCTCTCCGTAGACGGTCGAGGTCGAGGGGAAGATGAAGTCCTTGACGTCGTGCTCGGCGCAGCCCTCCAGCAGCCTGTACGTGACCTGGATGTTCTGCTCGAAGTGCACCCTGGTGTTCGACGCTCCCAGCCGGACGTCGGGATTGGCGGCGAAGTGGCAGACCAGGTCGGCGCGGTGAAGCACCGGCTCGAGGTCCATCGTCAGCAGGTCGCCCTCGATGAAGCTGAAATTCTCGTACTCCTCGCAGCCGGCCAGGAAGCCCTTCCTCCCCGCGCTCAGGTTGTCGACGCCGATGACCTCGTTGCCCTTGTGCAGCAACGCCTCGGCCATATGGCTACCGATGAACCCGGCGCATCCGGTCAGCAGCACCTTCCTCTTCTCGAGACGCATCAGCGCAGCACTCCCTTCCGCTCACTGAGTACGGAGGCGAACCGCCTTATCGCTTTCCCCCGGTGCGATATCTCGTTCTTCCTCTCGAGCGGCATCTCGGCGAACGTCTGCTCGTAGCCGAGCGGCTTGAAGATTGGGTCGAAACCGAAGCCTCCAGTCCCCCTCTTCTCGCCGATGATCGTGCCTTGCGCCTCCTCGGTGACGGTGAATTGGCCGACGCCCTCGAGCGAGCAGCCGATGCAGCACCGGAACGACGCCCTCCTGTCCTTCTCTGGCTCCATCAGCTTGATGATGCCTTCGGAACCGATCGACTTGAAGACGTAGGAGGAGTAGACGCCGGGGAAGCCGCGGAGGGCGTTGACGAAGAGACCAGAATCGTCCAGGATGAAGTTGTCCAGACCCCGCCCTCTGAGCTCCTTCGTGCACGCGGCGACGACCTCCTCCAGCGAGTCCGCCTGTATCTCGTCGACCTCCTCCGGAAGGTGCTCCACCCGGAAGTCGAGCGGCTCCAGCGCGTGTCGGAACTCTTTCAGCTTGCCGGGGTTACCGGTGATTAGGCTCAGGGTGATCATGTGTACCGTCCCCTCTCCTCGATCTCTTTGATCTTCGCCAGCACCCTCTTCGCTCGGTCGAAGTGTTCGGAGTAGGAGCGCATCACGACTTCGAAAAGATCGAATCGCTCGGAATGTGCTGACTGGAATGCTTCCTTGAGCAGGTGCATGTCCACGCCCATCTCCTCGATCTCGGCGTTCCTCGAGCCGAGCGAGAAGTCGATCAGGTAGACCTTCGTTCCTTCCATCACCATGTTCGAGGTGGTCAGGTCGCCGTGGACCATGCCGGCCTTGTGCAGCGCCGCCGCCTGCCTTCCGATCTCAAGGCAGATCTCCTCCGCCTGTTCCCTCGGAGCGGAGACGAGCACATCCTTGACCCTCGGCCCGACGATCTCCTGCATGACAATCGTCGCCTGTGCCGGATCGATGTCGTAGATGATCGGCGTGGGGACGCCGTGCCTCCTCGCCTCTTGCATGAGGCGCGCCTCGTTCTTCGTTCGCGTCATCCTCAGCGAGCAGTCGAGGTCTGGATGGCGGTAGGCTTTCGGCACGCGGCTCTTCACCATGACCTTCCGGCCGAGGTACTCGCCGCGGCGGATCTCCGCCTCGGCACCCCGTCTGACGATCTCCACGACGTGTCTTATCGAATGCGGCTAGATAACCCTTTCATCACCTGGCGGCGGCGCGGGAGAGTAGAACGCAGCGAGCGCGGCGTCAAGGTCCTGCGGTGCGATCGGACGCGAATCTTCCGGGAAGCAGTCGCGGACTGACGGCAAGAGGTACCGGTCGTCCAGGAGCACGATCGCCGCCCGGTCCGTCTCGCTCCTGATCGCCCTGCCCGCCGCCTGCAGCACCTTCGATATCGCCGGGTAGGTGCGCGAGTAGAGCACCGCCTTCTTGGCGCCGAACTTCTGCGCAAAATGCGTCCGCAACAGATCGTTCTCCAGGCTCGGCGGACCGAGGGGGAATCCGGCCACGATGACCGCCGACAGCAGGTTGTCGCGGAAGTCGATGCCCTCGGAGAACGAGCCGCCGATCGTGGCGAGCAAGAGCGCATCGCCCTCTCTCGAAAGATCGACGAGCATCGCGTCGCGCTCGTTCTTCGTCAGCTCCCTCGACTCTTCCAGTATCCTCTTGCCAGTCTCCTTCCGGCGCAGGTGTAGTGCGATGCCCGCGAGGAAATCGTAGGACGGGAAGAAGGCGGCCACGTTCCCTGGCACAGCGGCGCATATCCTCCGCACTCGTTCGGCCATCGCCTCGTTCGTCTGCTCTCCCCTGGTGCGGTACCTCGAGCTGACGTCCCCCGCCGCGAGGACGATCCGGTTCTCTGGTGGGAATGGGGAGCGGTACTCTCGGGTGGCGCACCTGCCCTCCAGCCCGAGCAGCTCGGCGAACATTTCCGGTGGGTGTAAGGTGCCGCTCATGACGATGCTGCCCTTGAGCCTGGCGAACACCGGTCCGGCGATCAGAGAGGGGTCGACCAGGCGGCAGACCAGCCTCGCCGGGAACGGCTCCGAGTAGCGGACGCTGCTGTTCCCGAAGGCGGACCAGTTGCAGAGGAACTCGACCAGGGCACGGTGCCTCTCGAGCTCGAGAGCGGAGAGCGCGGAGCGTACCTCCTCGCCGATCGAGCCGGAATCCGCCCCGCAGGACTGAGCCAGCGCCTCGTCCAGCTCCCACGGCTCTATCTTCGCTCTTCCTTTGCCGCTGGTCAGGCGCTTCATCTCGTGCTCTAGCACTTCCAGGTCCTCACGGAACGGCCTCATCGCTGGCGAAGAGATCGCGCGTTCGACGACGACGGAGGTGAGCGAGGAGCTGTTGGAGTCGGCGATGCGATTCGGGAGGTTGTGGCCCTCGTCGATTATCGCGAGCTCGTCCTTGCCAATCGATTCCGACGCCCTTTCAGTGAAGAGCTGGTTGTAGTCGCCGACTATCACATCCGCAGCCTTCGCTGCCTTCTGCGCCGCAAGGTACGGGCACGCGCCGAGCCTGAGGCAAAGCCTCATCGCCTCTTGTACGTGGAGCGGATATTCCAGCAGCCTCTCCGCCGCCTCCTCCACGTGTCGGTTGAGGAAGAAGCACGAGCCCTTCGCTATGCAGGAGGGCCAGCCTTTCCGGAGAGCGAGGCACATGTCCTGCCGCGAGATGATGTCGACGCAGGCGAAGTGCCGCTTCCTCCAGATCAACCGCAGCGTCTCGACTGCTACGGTGTGCTGCGACTGCCTCGCGGTGAGGAACCTGAGCTTGCTCCCGGACGGCGGCGAGCTCTCCAGCCCCGCTGCCAGAGAAACGGCCGTCTTGCCCAGCCCCATCGGGGCGTGGGCGAGCAGGTGCGTGCCGTTCGCCAGGCACACTCTCGCATCCTCGAGGAACAGGTCCTGGCCCGGTCGGACGATCGGATGGGGGAACAGGTCGACGGAGGGCTCCTCGCTCCCCGATGCGGGGACGGCGGTGCTCGATTCCATGAGGCTTGGAGGCTATCGGCCGCGGCAGTAGCTTGGCCGTAAAGGTAGCCTAATCGTCCGACCAAAGAGGCAAGGATTCATCCCCCCTCAATCCGTTGAGGTGGCGTGCGCAGGATACCCTTCGACTGCGGCTCTCTGGACACGCTCCTGGAGGGAGGCGTGGAATCGAGCTGCGTGACGCTCCTCTACGGAGAGGCGGGCACGGGCAAGACGAACCTCTGCCTGGTGCTAGCGCGCAACGTCGCGCTTCAAGGCAAGAAGGTCGTCTACCTCGACACCGAGGGCGTTTCGCTCGACCGCTTCAGGCAGATCTGCGGCGAGAGCTTCGACAAGGTGCTGAAGTCCGTCCTGTTCTTTGAGGCGAACAGCTTCGACGAGCAGGAGAAGATGGTGGACAAGGCGATCAAGCTCGCCGAGGGGAACGCCGAGGTCGACATGATCATCGTCGACTCGATCACGATGTTCTACAGACTCACGAGCCAGCAGGAGGACAGGTCGGAGCGGCGCTCGCTCACGTCGCAGAGCATCAAGCTGCACGGTGTGTCGAGGAGGCGCGACATTCCCGTCGTCCTCACTTCGCAGGTCTACACCGACGTGGAGCGCGGGACGTTCGAATCGCTCGGGGGACGCCCGCTGCAGCACAATGCGAAGACGATCATCCGGCTGGACAGGGTCGCGCCGGGGCGAAGGCGAGCGGTCATCATCAAGCACAGGAACATCGCAGAGGAGGCGAGCGCGGAGTTCAGATTGTCGAGCGCTGGTATCGACTGCGAGAGCAGGAAGGGATGAGGAATGGCGGGCTCGAAGAGCGGCACGGAGTACGTGTTCGAGCACATATTCAAGAACAAGAGCCAGGCGGAGGTCTATCAGGGGGTCCTCGACTGGCTGAAGGGAGAGAATGGGGCGGCGACCAGCTCCGACGGCACCAGCACGATCATCGCCATCATGGGCAGCAGGAGGATATTCGGCTCCGAGCATCCGTATTCGCTGAAGAACATGATATTCGTCATCGCCCCGACCGCGGAAGGGGTCGTGGTGACGGCGACGATGACCCACGGACGCACCGCCTACGATAGCCAGTCCAAGCGGAGAAGGGTGAAGGCCGGATGGGGATACCTCGCGGAGCACCTCTGGGCCTCGATCGAAGGGGGCGAGCTGGCGAAGAAGGTGCAGCGCCCGATCGCCCAGCAGAAGGCGGAGCTGCAGAACACGGAGCGGCGGGTGAAGAGGAAGATCGCCCTGTGGTCGGTCGTCGAGATCCTCCTCATCGTCGGGGAGTTCTTCCTTGGCGGAGACGTCCACGGCGACGTGGTGAGCGACATCGTCGGGATCGCATGGCTCGCCATTCTTGTCATGTTTTTCGTCCTGCTCCTGCCGCTGGCGATCTGGCTCGGGATCCTGACGAACGTGCGGTACGCGCTCAAGCGCATCGAATGGAGAGAAGGCCTCGGGCTGAAATACTGAGGCTCAGCTGCTCCGTCCCACCGCGAAATCGACCAGCTCGCTCAGGAACTGCTTGTCCTTCGAATCCTTCAGGCTCCGCAGCCTGCGCTTGGCCTTCTCGGCGTAGTCGAGCGCGATGTTCGTAGCGTGCTCGATGCTGCCGGTCTTGCGGAACAGCTCGACGCACGCCTTCACCTGCGCCTCCGTCGCCTTCTCGTTGCCGAACGCCTTCAGGGCGGCAGCGTTCTTCTTCCTGCCGGCGGCTCCGAGCTTCTCCAGCGCGTGGACGGCGATGAGCGTTCTCTTGCCGTTTCGGATATCGCTGCCGACCGGTTTGCCGAGCACCCTCTCGTCGGCGGTCAGCCCGAGCACGTCGTCCCAGATCTGGAAGCCGATGCCGAGCAACCTCGCATACTCGCCCATGTCCTTGATCTGCTTCTCGCTGCCCCCGGCGATGATCGCGCCGCCCTGCGCGGCGCAGGCGAAGAGCACGGCCGTCTTCTTCTCGACCATCTCCATGTACTCGTCGACGCCGACGTCGGTCCGGCTCTCGAAGTCGATGTCCATCTGCTGGCCCTCGGCCACCAGGTAGACCGTCTCCGAGGTGATCTGGTAGAGCCTCCTCAGTCGGTCGTCCGGCACGTCCGTCTTCGCGATCGTTCCGAATGCCACGGCGAAGAGCGCGTCCCCGGCGATGATCGCCGTCGGGACGTCGAAAAGAACGTGCACCGCGGGCCGTCCCCTCCTCGTCTCGTCCTCGTCCATGACGTCGTCGTGGACCAAAGTGAAGTTATGGATGATCTCCAGGGCGCAGCCGAACGGCATCGCCTTCTTGCCCTTGCCCCCCACCGCGTCGGCGGCAGCGACCGCCATCACCGGCCTCAGCCTCTTGCCGCCGGCCTCGGGGTAGTGCCACATCGCCTTCCTGAGCTTGTCGTACACTCCGACGTCCAGGTAGCCCATCAGCGGTCCGTCGATCTCCCTAGCCCGTCTGTAGATCTCCTTGGCGACGTCCAATCTATCACTCTCTGATCTGTTCGACCCAATCTCTGACCTCGCCGGTCAGGATGAACCTCTTGCCCCTGAGCTCGTCGACCGTCTTGGCCCCGGTCAGGAACATTGCCACCTTGAACTCGAGCGCTAGCATCTCCAGCCTGGCCTTCACCGCCTTGCTGGAGACGAGCGCCTCGCTGAGGATCGTCCTCGCCACGCCGCCGCAGGACGCGCCCAGAGCGATGCCTTTCGCGACGTCGAGGCCGGAATGGATGCCGCCGGACGCGATGACAGGGATGCCGACGTTCGCCCAGATCGTCGAGACGGGGGCGGGGATGCCCCAGGAACGATACGTCTTGCCGATCGAGGCGAAGCGCTCCTCGCCCTTCCTCTGCGCGCGGAACATCTCGACCGCCGAGAAGCTCGTGCCCCCTAGTCCGGAGACGTCTATGCCCCTCACGCCGATGCCCCGTAGCCTCAGCGCCACGTCTCGCGAGACGCCGGCGCCGGTCTCCTTCACGAGGACGGGGAACTCGGAGCAGAGGGAGCGTATCGCCTCGAGGCAGCCCTTCGCATTTGTGTCGCCCTCCGGCTGCGCCACCTCCTGCAGGAAGTTCATGTGGACCGCCACGAGGTGACCGTCGATCATGTCGATCGCCTGGCGGATATCATCCTTGCCGAGCGCCTTCTTCTTGCCCTGGCGCACGAGCTGAGGCGCCCCTATGTTGGCGATCCTGAGCGGCACGTCGTAATCTTTCACGACCGAATACGTCGAGGATTCGCCCTTCTCCAGGCCCGCCCTCTGGCTTCCCACCCCCATGCCTATCTGCAGCTCGGCGCACGCCTCGGCGATGTTCCTGTTGATCGTCCTCGCCTTCTGGTAGCCGCCGGTGATCGCGGTCACGATGAGCGGCATCGCGAGCTTCCGGCCGAAGAGCGACGTCGAGGTGTCGACCTCCTCCAGGTCCACCTCCGGCAGCGAGCAGTGCACCAGCCGGACCTCGTTCCAGTAGTTCTTCCCGCTGGAGACGTCCTCCTCGAGCGTCACGTCCACGTGCTCTGATTTCCTCCTCTCTATGCGGTTCAATTCTCACACCCCGACCACTCTGGTGCCGACGGGCCTCTTGCCCTCCAGCGCCGCCCTGAGACGGCCCTTCTCCAGGCCGTTGATGACCATGACGTCCGTCCCTCCCTTGGCGATCCCGACCATGTTGCTGAGCTTGCCGTGCATGCCACCGGTCACGTCGACGTAGCTGGTATCTTTGCTCAGCTTCCTCAGATAAGTGGAATCGACCTGGCGCAGCAGCTTCGCCTTCGGGTCGGACTTCGGGTCCGCGGTGTACACCCCGTCAACGTCGGCGCAGAAGATCACCCGCTCCGGTGCGAATTCCTTTGCCAGCATCCGGATGATCTGGTCGCCGGAGCAGATGCTGAAGCCCTTGACGTCGTCGAGCACCACGTCGCCGAACGTCACCGGCACCGCCCCTAGCTCGGTGTAATCGCGGAACAACTTCACATCCAGGGTATTGAGCACCCCGGCCCTCATCCTCGCGCAGGCGGCTGGTGGTATCGAAACGGCGGGCAGGAGGGCGTCGGCCAGCTCCTTGATGACCTTCATGTCCAGATCGCGGACGTCCTGCATCACCCTCGCCAGGGCGGGGATCTGCTTCTCGTTCCTTCGTCCCTCATGCAAAGCATGCTTCGCCGCGAGCAAATGACCGAAGGAGCCGGCCCCGTGCACGATCATGACCCTCTCGCCCGAGTCGGCGATCTCACCGGCGAGGCGCCTCGTGACCTCGCGCCGGAAGCTGCGGTAACGGTCCTTGCGCGTTATCACAC
>JAJRAL010000138.1 GCA_028679935.1 Methanomassiliicoccales archaeon
AGGCCTCCCGCGGCGTTCGCGAATCCCATGAGGGAATCGAGCTCTGCGTCGCAGTACTCCGCTATCGGCTTCCCGTCCCGGAGGATCTTCGCGAGGAGGGCGCCCCAGAACGAGTCGCCAGCACCGGTCGCGTCGATACAGGGTACGTCGAAACCCTGGCCCTCCCGGACCGATTTGCCGGCGCGAAGGATGCAGCCCCGGGCGCCCCTCGTCACCGCCAGCAATTCCGGTTTGTACTCCCCGAAGAACGCCGAGATGCCGGCGAGGGTATCCCGCTCGCCGGTCAGGAACTCCAGCTCCTCGTCCGACAACTTCACGAAGTCCGCCAGGGCGAGGGTCTTTCGGATGGTTCTGGCGGCATCCTCCTGGCTCGACCACAACCTTAGGCGGATATTCGGATCGAAGGAGACGAGGGATCCCGACGCCTTGGCCGCCCGTGCCGCAGCCAGAGTGGTAGACCGCGAAGGATCGACGGTCATGGAGACCGATCCGAAGTGGAAGATGCTCCCTCCGGTGACGATCTCCATGTCCACTTCCTCGGAGGAGAGCAAGACGTCGGCGGTCCCGTTCCGGTAGAAGCCGAAGCTCCGGTCGCCGTCGGGAGCGATGTCCACCACCGCTATGGTTGTCGCCACGCCGATCCCGACCACCAGGCCGGAGACATCGACCCCCGCCTCCTCTATGGCCAGACGCACCACCGAGCCGAACCCGTCGTCCCCGACCTTGCCGAGGAAGGCGGTCGAGAGCCCCAGCTTCGCGGCCTGGGCCAGAACGTTGGCCGGCGCCCCGCCGGGATTACCCTCGAGAAGTATCCTGCACCCGCGCCGGTCGTCGGTGCGGGCGAAGTCGACGAGACACTCGCCGAGGGCGACTATATCGAATCGCTTGTCCATCCTTAGCGCGGCCATCTGTCTCGGGCCTGGGGGAACCTAGGAAAGGTCGCATGGGGCTCGGTCTGATACCAATAGGCCACCGAGGCCACGTCGTCAGAGCGCTCGAAGATTTTGTCCCCGTCGCAGCCGATCTGCTGGATCGTCAGCCTGAGATCCCGCTCGAAATGGATGGGATCCATGATGTGCCAGCGATACAGGCCGTGCATTGGCAGGGCGTCGTAGCCGAAGGCCTCGGGACGGGTAATGTCGGTCTTCGAGTAGTAGGGGTAGCCGAGGAAGGGCGAGTTGTAGGTCGACTCGGTCGGCCTCTGGTTCCCCAGCTCATCCCGTTCGTGGAAGCCCCAGGCACCGCCGAAGTAGTCCTCAACCCCGGTGCCGCAGTAGGTGGGGTACTCCTCGTCGCCGTCGATATAGCCCTTCACCTCACCCTCTCCCCACCAGTAGCGCTCCAGGGCGGTCCAGGCGAGGTAGGTGCCCACATACTGCCCCCTGCCCCGGATGCCGTCGACGATTGTGTAGTCCTTGAGGGGAACGGTGGCCCGCTCCCGGCGCCACTGAGCGTGGAAGTAGGCGGCATCCTCCGGCACCTCGGTGATGCAATAGTTCACAGTGTAGAAGAAGGAATGTATGTCATCGGGATGCTCGTTGGTAAGGGTGATCCTCGCCCGCTTCCGGAAGGGGAGAGGGAAATAACAGTTAAAGCCGCCGTAGGGGGCGACGACGATGGGAAGCGAGAAGACCTGACACTTGGCGCTGAAGCCGTTACAGAAGAAGTCGCCGAGGGGGGCCTCCACCGAAGGCTCGGACTCGCCGTCCCAGTACATGCGGAGGATCAGGTTCCTAAGGACGAAGGCACAGTTGGTGGTTTTGTCTTGGACGGTCATCCAGAAGTGTTGCACTATCCCGGGACCCTCCATCTCCGCGAGCACCACGGTCTCCCCGTTGGCGATGTTGATGCAGGCCCGGCCTTTCCGGCCCTTCCCGAGCTTCCCGGCAGCCTGGGCCGCGGCGCCCTTCTGGCCCTCAGGGTTCTCGGGATTGATCACTCTGGTCTCCGCACGCCCCGGGAAGGGAAGCGACGAAAGCCCGTATCCGAAGTTGCTGCTGATGTCCATTCTTACGCTCTCTCACTGGTTAGGATTATTGCTTGACTCCGCCGGCCATGAGGCTGACGAGGTGCCGCTGAAGATAGATGAACAGGACGACGATCGGTACGGTGATCAGCGCCGACATGGCCATGATCTCCGACCAGCGGATGGTGTGCTCCCCCCGGAAACTCTGGAGGCCGAGAGGGATGGTCCAATTGCCCGCCGACTTGAGGAGGACCGAGGCGAAGAGGTAGTCGCCCCAGCCCGAGACGAAGGTGACCAGGGCGATGGCCGACACCGCCGCCCCGGACAGGGGGAGGACGACCCTGAAGAAGATACCCCAGGCTCCGCAGCCGTCAATCCTCGCCGCCTCCTCGATCTCGATGGGGATGCCTCCGAAGAAGCCCACGAAGAGCCAGGTGCTCGTCGGCATGAACACCGCGAGATAGGTCGCGCACAGGCTCCACAGGTTGTTGACGAGCCCGAGCCCCGCCAGGGTGATGTAGTAGGGAATGAGGATGACGATCCAGGGGATTGTCTGGGTGAGGACTATGACGAACCAGAGGATCGACTTCCCGGTGAACTTGAACCGGGTGATGGCGTATCCGCAGGTGGCGGCGAAGAACATCGAGAGGATCGTCGCGATGCCGCAGGCGAGGAGGCTGTTGAGACCCCAGTCGAGGAAGCCCGTGCCGCTGTAGCGGTACTCCAGGATGGCGCTCCGGTAGGAATCAAGGGAAGGGTGGCTCGGGAGGAGCTTGATGTCGAGGGCGAAGATATCGCTCGACGACCGCAGGGAGTAGGTGATCATGAGGAGGAAGGGCAGTATCACCGCCACGCTCACGGCGATCACAGCGAGGTAGAGGAAGCCGCGCTTCAGGATCTTGATCGGATTCATGCTAGGCCCCCAGCTTCTTCTGTTGCTTGAAGTAGACCGACGCGAACGCCAGGGAAAGGACGAGGAGCATGAGGCCCTCGGCGCTGGCGGTCCCCAGCTTGTAGAAGCGGAACGCGTTCAGGTAGATGTCCACTCCGATGATGGCGGTGCCGCTGTCGGGGCCGCCCTTCGTGATCAGGTAGACCAGCTCGAACTCCTTCACCGTCCACAGGGTCTCGAGGATGAGGAGGGTATTCCAGATGGGCCTGATGGAAGGCATGGTGATCGCCCGGAACCTCCGCCAGACACCCGCTCCGTCGATGGCCGCGGCGTCGTAGTAGTCCTTGGGGATGCCCTGCAGAGCCGCGAGGATCATGAGGGTCACGAAGGGAAAGTTCTTCCAGATGCCGATGGCGATGACGGTTCCAAGGGCGAGAGCCTTGCCGGAGAAGAAGTCGAGAGGCCCCTTCAAGATACCCGCCTTCACCAGCATGGAGTTCAGTATCCCGTAGGTAGGATCGAGGGAGATCATGAAGACCGTGCAGGCCACTACCGCCGGCATGGCCCAGGGGATCAGCATGAGGCCGCGGACGAAGGCGCGGCCCCGAAATTCCTGGTTGAGGAGGAGGGCGCCGCCAAGGCCTATGTACATCTTCCCCGCCACCCCGAGAACCGTATACAGGGCCGTGACCCAGGCCATCTGGACGAAGTTCGAGTTCGATAGGGCGTCGGAGAAGTTCTTGAAGCCGATGAACGCATGCTCCGTCCGGCCGGAAGCGAGGTACCAGTCCTGGAAGGCCATGACGACGGTCTTGCCTATCGGAAATACGATGAAGAGCACGATCATGATCGCCGCCGGGGCGACGAACTGGACGGCGATAAGGGCGTTACGCTTGTGCGCGGGGACGATTTGCATTTGCATCTCCGGAAAATGCGGCAAAGCC
>JAJRAL010000009.1 GCA_028679935.1 Methanomassiliicoccales archaeon
AGCTCCGCCATCCTTGCGTCCTCGGGCAGGCTCATGGCCTCGACTTCGGTCCCTTCGGGGTGGACCGTCACGAGTTGGCTCGTCTTCCCTACAAGCGCGTCCGGCACAAGGGTTCCCGCCTTCACGAACAAGAGCGACCCGAGGCTGAGGGCCGCATTCGCGAATCCCTCGAGGAGCGAAGGGCTGAGGACGCGCATCCTCGTCACATCGAGGAGCATCGGGATTGGCAGCTCAATCAAGGGCGGGAGGGCCGTCAGGGGCTTGCCGTCGTTTCCGAACTTCAGGTAGCCCGGCTTCCTCCCGATGTCCACGCTCGTCGAGATGTACTCTCTTCCGTGGATACCATCCCTGGTCGGCCTGACGATCTCGGACATGTCCGTCCACATCCCATCGTATCCAGGCCCAGCGAAGAGTCCGCGATAGCCAGCGCCGAAGACGGGTATCTTCCCGGTCTCGGCCTCGCCGTAGATGGTCAGCATTCTGAGGGATGTCCAGAGACCGCGGCCTAGTGAGCGGTACTCCGGGCCGGGGGACATCGATAGGGAGCGCTGCGGGCACTCCTGGATGCATCTGAAGCAGTTCTTGCAGAGGTCGTTGATCGGGTCCGCCATCCTCCTGGGGTCCTGCTCGCTCCTCTTGTGGACCCCGTAGATGCAGGCCTTCTCGCACTTCCCGCAGTTCACGCAGTTGTCCGCCCTAACGATTACGAACTTCGGTATCGGCGCGGCCCTTCCGGCAACGGTCTTGATGGGCACGTGGTAGCGCTCAAACACAGCGCTCACCCTCCATGCCGTGGATCGGCGCGCCTATGACCAGGCCTCGCTCAACGAGCTCGTCATACTCCGTAGTGGCCTCGGTGAATCTGATGAACTTCTCGATCTCCTTGGCGTCCTTTCCGTGCATCTTCTCGAGCATGGCTTCCAGTTCATCATACGACTTGATGAGCTCCAGCTTCGATTGGCAGACTTGTTCGCAGGCCTTGCACCTCATGCACAGGAAGGTCCGGTCCGAATGTTCCTTCGAGATCTCCTCGCCCCTCGCGAGCGCCTTCGCGGTCAGCAATTTTCCCCTCGCCGTGACCCGCTCGTCTTTGACGACGAGATAGGCGGGGCAGACGCTCACGCATGCCCCGCACATTGCGCACTCGTCTGCGGTCCGAAGGAGCGGCGTCCGCGCCTTCGGTTCCAGGTTCTTCGAGGCATACCTGTGAATCCAGCGCATTGCGGCCGAGGTCATTGGCGAGAATGTGAGCGCGATCTTCATGAGCGGGCGCATAACGCCGGGGCTGAACGCCTTTCCTGCGAGGCCGCCAATCCTGCCGTCCAGGGAGAAGTACTTCCCCGAGTTCATGATGCCCTTCGGGTCGTACTCCGACTTCGCGGCCTTCAGGCGGCTGACGCGTTCGCGGTCCTCGGCGTCGGAGAAGGGCGTGTTCCAGACCCCTACCGAGTATGGCCTCGCGCCAATGTCGATCAGGGATGACGTGATGAGCATGGACTTCGCCGCATCCAGCGTGTACCCGATGGTGTTCCCCTGGTCCGTCATGTAGTAGCATAGCAGGAGGGCGTTCCCGTCTGCGAGGAAATGTACCTCGAACAGCGGCTCCAGGCCCAGCTGCGCGCAAAGGAGCTCTGCTCGGCGCAGCGCTTCCGGGAGTATCCTCTGCGGGGCGACGACCTCGGACCCGAGAAGCCCTGGGCCGAACCTGCGGACCTTCATCGGGAAGTACCGCTCGTTCCACATGTGCCTCGCGAGGAACTCCTTCTCCTCCTTCAGCCCCGCAGTCTTCAGAAGATCCGCGAACCTTATCTCCGAGTCCTCGCCCTCCAGGAAGACGATCACCGAGTGCCGGCGGTCGTAATAGTCGTGCCCGAGGAGCCGATTGACCATGCCGAACTTGAGCGGGTTCTCGTAGATCATGTGAGCCGGTAGGACGGCGCTCTTGCCGACTGCGTGCGCGAACCGCAGGGCTGAGACGGCGTCATCGAAGGAGACCATATGAGGCTTGGATTTCTCCGGGATCTTCCTCACAGCAAGCTTGACGCCCGTCACGACGCCCAGCTGTCCCTCGCTTCCGAACACCGCCTTGAAGTGCCGGTCCGACTTGGCCAACTCGCGCACCGAGCCGTCGGCCGTGACGAGCTCCAACGAGACCACGAGCCCTTCCAGCCTCCCCTTCGAGAAGCTGTTCAGGCCGATTCCACCCGTCGCGACCCACCCGCCGACTGTGGAGAACTTGCTCGAGGGGCTGGTGTTCAGGCACAGCCCGAACTGATGGAGATAGTGGTCCACGTCAGCCCAACTCGCCCCTGCTTGGACCGTGACGGTCTGGTTGAGCGCGTCCACTCCGAGGATCCTGTCCATCGATGAAACGTCGAGCACGATCCCGCCGGCGACCGGCACGGAACCTCCGAACGGGGATGAGCCTGAGCCTCTGGGAATGACTGGAATCCCTCTTGCGTTAGCGTACTTGAGGACTGCGGACACGGCCTCGACGGTCGTCGCTTGAACTACTATGTCGGGAGTCGACCTGAACATGATCGTCTTCAAGAAGCGAGGTATCTCG
>JAJRAL010000028.1 GCA_028679935.1 Methanomassiliicoccales archaeon
GGCGCCTACCAGTTCGCCTACTCGAACCCGGTCTTCGTGAAGTGCCCGTTCGATAGGGACTGCGACGGCTACATCGACTTCTTCGAGAAGCTGCTCGGTTCCGACCCGGATGACGCGGCTAGCACTCCGGAGAGTATCCTCATCGCGGGCACGTGTAAGGACGGACTGGACAACGATGGGGACACCCTGATCGACGCGGCGGACCGGGGCTGCCACTGGGCATGGTGAGCCAAACCTTTCGGCCGTAACTATGCGGGCGCTGGGACATTCCCAGCGCCCGCACTGCTTAGCTCCCCTCTCGTCGCTCCTCTCGCAAGCTCCCGTCGACTTGCGCTTCACGGGCAGAATGCGACAATTGCCTGCGAAGGCGTTCGAGGTCGTTCGTTAGGAGGGTCGCCGTGAAGAAGCCGAAAAGCGATGTTCTTCTTGATGACAGGGACTTCCCAATGAGCCTGGGCCGCAAGTGCCTCTTCCAGGCCACGGGAATCGATATCGCGGAGGGCAGGCAGAAGCCGATCATCGCCATCGCCAATTCGCAGACGGAGATCAACCCCGGTCACATGCACCTGGATGGCATCGCGCAGCGGGTGAAGGAGGGTGTGCATGCCGCCGGGGGCATCCCGTTCGAGTTCAGCGTCCCGGCCCCTTGCGATGGACTCACGGAGGGCCACGAAGGAATGCGATTTGTCCTGGCCCAACGCGACCTGATTGCGGACATCATCGAAACTCACGTGCGCAGCATGATGTATGACGCCATTGTGCTGGTGGCGAGCTGCGACAAGATCGTGCCCGGTATGCTGATGGCGGCCGCGCGGCTGAAGCTTCCGGCAATCTTCATGACCGGGGGGCCCAACGCCTGGGACATCCGCTTCAAGAGCACTTTCAAAGGCAGCGTCGATCGCGCCTCGTACGACGACCCGAGGGACAAGCTCGCGACAGCCACCGGCGCGACCTGCGGCGCCTGCGAGCTGATGGGGACCGCGAACACCATGCAGTGCCTCACCGAGGCGCTCGGGCTTGCCCTGCCTCGCTCGGCCAACGTCCCCGCCTACCATGCCGAAAAGCTGCTCTTCGCTCGGATGACAGGGAAGCGCATCGTGGAGATGGTGGAGGAGGAGCTCACAGCGGACAAGATCCTGACCCCCAACGCCATCGAGAACGCGATCATGGTGGACCTGGCCATCGGCGGCTCCACGAACGCTACCCTGCACCTGCCGGCCCTGGCCCACGAGATCGGCTTCGACCTACCGCTGACGGTCTTCAACGACTTCAGCAAGAGGATCCCGACCCTCTGTGCCATATCGCCCAATGGGCCACATGGCGTGATTGACCTCTACGTGGCCGGAGGCGTTCCGGCGGTGATGAGCCGACTGGCAGACGATCTCCATCTGGACGCCCTCACCGTGGCTGGCAACACCATCGGCGATGTCGTGAGGAGAGGTGCCATCCTGGACGAGGACGTGATTCGAGACAAGGCAAGCGCGTATCTGCCGGAAGGGAGTACGGTAGTCCTGGCGGGGAACCTCGCGCCGGAGGGTGCCGTCGTAAAGCAATCCGCCGTCGCGCCGGACATGCTGGTCTACTCCGGGAAGGCACGCGTCTTCGAGTCCGAGCACGACTGCCTGAAAGCGATCCGCGAGAGGTCCATCCAAGAGGGAGAGGTTGTCGTGATCCGGAATGAGGGGCCCAAGGGCGCCCCGGGGATGCCGGAGACGCTGGCGGTAACCCTGGGACTGGAATTCGCCGGCTTCAAGCGGGTGGCTCTCATCACCGACGGCAGGTTCTCGGGTGCCACAGCCGGACCCTGCATCGGCCATGTCTCGCCCGAGGCCCGCGTCGGCGGGCCGATAGCCGTCGTCAGGGATGGGGATGAGATCTCGATCGACATACCGACGAGGAAACTAGAACTGCGGGTCAGCGACGAAGAGATCAAGAGCCGGCTGGCGAGATGGAAGCCGACGGAACGCGAGGTCCCGCCCGGTTTCATGCGCCGCTACGTCAAGCTCGTGAGCTCAGCGGCGAGGGGCGCCGTGCTGGAGTGATCGGTCTTTCCCCGTTTCGCGGCCTCTACCAGCGGCGCTTTGCGTCTATCGCGCTGGCACAGCAGAGGCCGTTTCCAGGGCAGTCGTGGCGGGAGGGACTTCGGTTTGCGTCCCTGAGGCTAGGTCGAGCAGTAGCCGTATCTCATCCGAGAGCAAGCGGGTGATTAGAAAGCGCTCGAGCACCCTCTCCCGACCGGCCCGTCCCCTTTTTCGGGCCTCGTCGCGATTCTGCAGGAGGAACAGCACCCGCTCGGCGCACTCTTCGGTGCTGTCCACCAGAAAGCCGCCGACGTTGCCCTCCATCTGGAGAGGGATGCCACCGGAGCGATTGGCCACTACGGGCGTCCCCTTCCACATGGTCTCGGAGACTCCCAGGCCGAACCCCTCTCGGATGGATTTCTGAATCACCACGTCGGAAGAGGTCTGAAAGGCGCTCACCTCCATGTCGGCCACACCGATCATGTTGGTCAGGACGTGGATGTCGTCGTCGCCTCTCGCCTCAGCAACGATCTTGCGGTACACATCTGAGACCTCGGGGTCATCCTCGGCAATGGACCCGATCATGGCAAGCTGGAGGCCTGGCACCTCCTCGCGCACCAGTCGATACACCTCGATCACTCCCAGAGGGTCCTTCCAGCGGTCGAAGCGGGACACCTGGCTTACCAGAGGTCTCCGGGGATCGACCCCTCTCCAGGATCTGAGCTCCAGACATATTGAGTCGGAGAGCCCCATGTTCTTGGGGCTCAGCGGGTCAATGGCCGGAGTCATGGTGACAACGTTTCGGTCTTTCAGCGCGTTCGGCACGAACCCTTCCATGGTGAACACCAGCGCGTCGTACTCGGCCAGGAACGGCAGCATGAACTCCAGGACGGCCTCATTGGGCTCGGAAGTGTCGATGTGACACCGCCAGATCCACTTGGCACCGGCGGGTCCGCGAAGGTGGCGAATGGCGGCGGTCTGCGGGTCGTGCACGAAGATGAAGTCGTAGTCCTCTTCCAGCAGCTCAGCGTTGCGACCATTGTACGTGAGGTAGGTTTCGCAGGCGGCCTTCTCCAGCTTGTCGGGTGCACCCTGGAGGGCGTTGCGAAAGGTTCGGGTCACCTTCAGAAACTCGGGGTCGGTCAAGATGAGCTTCCAGTCGGCCTGGATGCCCAGGCCACGATAGAGTGGCACCAGCGACCTCAACAACTCGCAAACGCCAGCGCCGTAGGTGGTGGAGCTAACGTGGGCTATGCGAGCCCCCTTGAGCGGCGCCGCCAGCTTTCTTATCCGCTCGATTTCCTTCCCACCCACAACGTAACCGTATGGATTGAGCGACCTCGGGCCTACGTCCACGTGATCCAGCATGGCGTCCTTCCGTCTCCTCTTCGACCGCTCCGATGATGTCGAAACAACGGAACAGCAGCGGTGCGCCGCCTTCGCAGGTATGACGATCCGCTTCTGGTGAATAGGACGCTGTTGGCTGGCAACCGTTACAGCGATGGGAGGCGAAAGGACCTCCAAGAAGGGGGACCAATGGCCCTCGTGGCAGCGGGCGAGCGTGGCTCATTGCGATTCTGACGAAGCACGAGCACGAGGGGGAAGGTTCCGAGAGAGCAACACTGGCCCAGTAGGCCTGTAAGCCGAGTTCTGTATCCTTCCCGGAGGAAGGACGGTGACCATCACTCTAGGATGGCGGTTGCCCACCACCTCCAGCGGCCAACCCGAGGACA
>JAJRAL010000229.1 GCA_028679935.1 Methanomassiliicoccales archaeon
ACTTGTTCGAGTCGACCGCGGCCGAAAACATCGGCGCGATGATCCTCGGATTCTCGGTCTACGCCGTCACCGGTCAGGTCGGCTTCGTGTTCTTCCCGCTGATCGCTCGTGCGCTCGGGCTACTCGCCGGCATCGCTGGCATCATGACCGTCAAGCTGCGCAACGAGAACGAGAATCCGATGAAGGCCCTGAACCGCGGGTACTACATCACCGCGGTTCTGGCATTGATCCTGTTCGGGTACGCGGCGAGCGTTCTGCTTGGTCCGACATGGCCCTACTTCTTCGGCTGCGGCATCATCGGAGTGGTGCTGAGCATCGCAATCGTCTACATCACTCAGTACTACACATCTGGCGACTATCGCCCGGTACGCGATATCGCGAAGGCGTCCGAGACCGGTGCAGCGACCAACATCATCACGGGATTCTCGGTCGGGTTGGAGACGACTGCGCTCCCGATCATATCGATTGCGGTCGCCCTTCTGGCGTCGTACTCCCTAGGATGGATGGCAACGTCCGTCCCCAGCCAGCAGTTCATATATGGTCTATACGGAACAGCCGTCGCGACGATGGGCATGCTGGCCACCTGCGCGTTCATCCTGGCCGAGGACACCTTCGGCCCGATCACCGACAACGCGGGCGGCATCGTGGAGATGTCCGATCAGCCTGAGGAGATCAGGAAGCGCACGGACAGGCTCGACGCGATTGGCAACACCACCAAGGCGCTCACCAAGGGATACGCGATGGGATCAGCTGCGCTGGCTGCTTACCTGCTGTTCGGAGCGTACTTCGACAGAGTGCTCGAGATTCTGCGCGCGGGCAATCCAGCCCTGACCCTCCATGACGTGTTCGTCGTGGACATAGCGAACCCGCCCGTGTTCGTCGGTGCGATGATCGGCGCGATGCTGGTCTTCCTGTTCGCCTCGCTGGCCATCCGGGCCGTAGGCAAGGCGGCGGGCGAGATGATCGCAGAGGTGCGCCGCCAGTTCCGCGAGAACCCGAACATCCTGCACGGCAACGACAAGCCGGACTACGCCCGATGCGTCGACATCAGCACGAAGGGCGCGCTGAAGGCGATGATCCTGCCGGGAATATTGCCGGTGATCGTTCCAGTCGCGCTCGGACTGCTCATGCGCTTCACGTACACGGGAGTGGCAAACCAGACTGTTGCGTACCAATCGGTCGGGGCGTTGCTGATGGTCGGCACCATTGCCGGTGTGCTCATGGCCCTGGTCATGAACAATGGTGGAGGCGCCTGGGACAACGGCAAGAAGTACATCGAGGCGAAAGGGCTGAAAAAGACGCCGCAGCACGCGGCCGCCGTCGTGGGCGACACCGTCGGGGACCCGTTCAAGGACACCGCGGGGCCGTCGCTGCACGTGCTGGTCAAGCTGCTGTCCACGATCACCCTGGTGTTCGCCTCGCTCTTCGTGGTCCTGCAGACCTAAACCCCTTTCACTACCCCTTTCCTTCCTTTTCATTTTCTACAGTCCAGCAGTACGCTTCGGGAGGGGGCGCGTTGCTCAATCTATATATAAGGGTTGGCGTATGCCACACTCACCAAGAGGTTAACCTATGTATCTGTTGGCGCAGAGGGAGAAGGTCGTGCGCATCCCACCCGACCGCCTCGGCGAGAACCTTGACGAGACCGTCGAGGTGCTGGCCAGGGAGACGTTCGAGGGCCGGGTCGAGGGCAGCGACAGCCTCACCGTCCTGGTCCGCGAGATCAAGAGGGACGGCCCAGGCCGCATCGTTCACGGCGACGGCGCCGTCTACCAGAATGTCAAGTTCGAATCGTTGATCTTCCGCCCCATCCTCCAGGAGGTCGTGGAGGGGAACGTGGTGGAGGTCCTGAAGTTCGGCGCCTTCGTGCGCTTCGGCCCGCTGGATGGGCTGCTGCACATATCGCAGATCATGGACGACCGCATCGACATCGACGACGTGAACCAGAGGCTGCTCGGGAAGGACACCAAGCGTGACCTCAAGGTCGGCGATCGGGTCCGAGCGAGGATCGTCGCGCTCTCGATGAACGAGCGCAACCCCAAGGAGAGCAAGATCGGGCTGACGATGAGGCAGCCAGGCCTGGGGAAGATCGAGTGGCTCGAGGAAGACCGCAAGAAGAAGGCGGAGAAGGGGGACAAGGCCGCATGAAGATAATGAAGGCCTGCAAGCACTGCTCCTTCATCACCGAGGAGGACGTGTGTCCGCTATGCGGAAACCCTACATCGAAGGAGTGGCAAGGGTACGTCATCATCCTCGACTACACCAAGTCAGAGATCGCAAAGAGGATGCACATCAATGTCAACGGCAAGTTCGCCCTGCGGGTGCGCTGAGTTGCGCGTCCCGGAGAAGGGGCTGAGGTTGCCGGAGCGAATGAGGGGTGAGCTCGTGATGCCGTTCGGAAAGCTGGTGGATGAGAAGACAATGCTCGAGAGGGCGAAGCGCTGCAATCAGCTCGTCACCGTCGGGGACGTGGTCTCGCTGCGCATGCTCGAGAACGGGATCGTCCCGAAGACGATGGTCTACGACCTCTCCACCAGGAGGGAGAGCATGTCATCGCTGAGCTCTGCCCTCGCGAGCGTCAGGGGTAACGACGTGATGGTCAGGAACCCGGCCGGACGCATCATGCCAGAGATGGTCAAGGCCATCGAGACATCGTTCGCAAGCAAGGAGATCACCAAGCTAAGGGTAGAGGGAGAGGAGGACCTTGCCGCCCTCGTCTGCGCCGCGGTGGCGCCGGACGGGACATGCGTCGCCTACGGGCTACCAGGCAAGGGAGTCGTCTTCGTCAACGTCGATGACGAGGTCAGGCGGAAGGCCAAGACCTTGATCGGAAGGATGGAGGAATCGGATTGAAGCTGAACATCGATAGCAAGAAGGAGAACACGCTGCAGGACCGGACCGAGGTCGTCTTCACGGCGGAGCACGCCGGCGAGCCGACGCCGGGACGCGAAGCGGTCCAGGCGAGCATCGCGACCGCAATGTCCGTGCCGAAGGAGAGGGTCGTCGTCGACCACATGGACACGGAGTACGGGATCGGCATCTCGAAGGGCTACGCCAAGGTGTACGCGAGCCCAGAGGCGATCAAGAAATCGGAGCGCTACCACCAGCTCGTCCGCAACAAGATGGCGGAGAAGAAGGTGAAGCAGAAGGCGGCTCCGAAGGCGAGGGCCGCCCCGAAGCAGAAGTGAGGTGACTTTGATGGCAGAGAAGAAGGAGAAGGGCGCCAAGACGCCCCGCGTGGCGAAGAAGGACGCCTTCGGCGTCAACAAGGACGGGAAGCTAGAGCGGAAGAAGAGGCACTGCCCGAAGTGCGGTCCGGGAGTGTTCCTGGCGGAGCACGCGAACCGCGCCTCCTGCGGCAAGTGCGGCTACACCGAGTTCAAGAAGAAGTGAGGGGGTCTTCGCCTCCATCAAACACCTTCATTCCTCAGATTGCCGTGCGTGGCTGGGCGACTGGCAAAGGTTTATTCACAGCATCGGACATGCGAAGGCAATCGGGCCTGTAGTGTAGCTTGGATATCACAGAGGCCTCCGGCGATCCGCAACGCGGGTCGGAGGGAGCCTCAGACCGGGGTTCGAATCCCCGCAGGCCCGCTCCATTCCTGCTGAATGATTACATCATTCCCGTCGGCTGGAGTATCCCGAACCTGTTGCCTTCGGTATCCAGGCAATAGCAGAAGAACCCGATCTTCGGTATCTCGGTCTTGTCGCTCACCTGCTTTCCGCCCGCCGCCTTGACCTTATTGATAGCCGCGTCGAGATCGTCCACCGCGATGGTGTTGACCGTCGGAGGGAAATCCTTCTGCCGGGGCATGATGGCTCCATCGATCCCTGGCTGATCCTTCTCACCAGTCTGCACCAGCCAGTACTCCATCTCCCCGCCCCACCTGTCGATCTTCCACCCGAACGCCTTCTTGTAGAAGGCGACCGCTCGCTTCGTGTCGTCCACGCTTATCTCGAAATGCATCACTCTGCCCATGTCGAAGCCTCGAAAGCAGGTTGGAGAACGGGATTGATAACCCTTGCTCCATAGACACCGAAAGTGGGTCTAGCGCCGGTGATCACGGAGCTGCCAGAAGAAGTCCCAGAAGGGTTTAAACGGTCAAGTCCCATGGGCTAGCCAATGCATTTGTCGCGGGATGAGGAAGGGGTCCTGGCCGGCGAGGAGGGCGAGGGCAAGAGGAAGGCGCTCGAGCTCCTCGTGGCGATTGGCGAGATCTATGACGCCAAGAGGCTCATCCCGATCACGTCCGCGCATCTCTCCGGAGTGTCCTACAAGACGATAGGCGACGGAGGGCTAGAGTTCATCGAGGACCTCGGTAGAGATACTAAGGTCACCGTGCCGACCACGCTCAACCCCGCTGGCATGGACCGAGAGAGATGGAGGGAGATGGGGGTGGACGAGAAGTTCGCCGAGAAGCAGAACCGGATTATCGAGGCTTACTCGGCCCTTGGCGTGACCACTGGCTGTACCTGTACCCCCTACATCACCGGCAATTCTCCTTCGAAGGGCGATCATATAGCCTGGGCGGAATCGTCCGCCCTTTCCTACGCGAACTCAGTCCTAGACGCGAGGACGAACAGGGAGGGCGGTCCCGGGGCTCTAGCCGCGGCGATTCTTGGCAAGACGCCGGAGTATGGATTACATCTGGATGAGAACAGGAGAGCAACGGTCGTCATCGACGTCGCCGAGGGAATCGACGCCTCAGATATCTCGCTCCTTGGCCATGCTGTCGGGTCTAGGGTCGGCTCCGCGATTCCATACTTCAGGGGCATTAGACCGGACAGCAATGGCCTGAAGTCGATGGCGGCGGCAATGGCGGCGTCCGGCTCGGTGGCGATGTTCCACGTTGAAGGAGTGACACCCGCTTCGAAGAATCAGCGGCTCGAGGGTCTCGAGAGGATCGCCATCGGCAAGGAGGACATCGTTCGCTCAAGGGAATGTCTGTTGAGCGGATCTCAGCCGGATCTGATAGCGATCGGCTGCCCGCACCTCTCTCAAACGGAGATGAAGACGCTCGCCTCGTTCCTCGACGGCAAGAGGAAGAGGGTCGACACCGAGGTCTGGTTCTGTACCTCACGCACCGTCAAGACCTGGTGCCCGAAGGAGGCGGCTGTTCTGGAGAGGTTCGGCAAGGTCCTCTGCGACACCTGCATGATTGTCGCCCCTATCGAATCAAGGCACAGGTGCACCGCGACGGACTCGGCCAAGGCCTGCGCCTATCTCCCCGGACTGTGCGGGCAGCAGGTCGTCTGCGGCTCTTGGAAGACGCTCCTGGAGGGAGTGCTCTGATCCTCCGCGGGCGGGGCATCAGCCGAGGGAAGGGCGAAGGCGAGATCCTCCTGCTCGAGAAGCCATTCAGCTTCCTCGGGGGCGTCGACGTCAAGAGCGGAGTGCTCTCCAAGGGCTCGGGCGCGGAGGGGGAGAGCATCAAGGGGAAGGTGTTCGCCTTTCCGAGCGGCCGAGGCAGCACCGTCGGTTCGTACACTCTGCTCCAGATGAAGCGCGAGGGGACGCTCCCGTCGGCCATAGTCAACCAGAAGGCGGAGACGATAGTCGCCACGGGAGCGGTGATGGCGAACGTCCCGATGGTCGACTCGGTCGACGTCTCGCTCCTGCTCGACGGGGACCGGTCTATTGTCGACGGGACGAAGGGCACCGTCGAGCTGCCGGACGTGCACGAGACCGAGGTCGTGACCGCGATCCTCCGGCACGATGACAAGATCCTCATCCTGAAGCGCAGCGACAAGGTCCGGACGAACAGGGGCCTCTGGGCGGGGGTCAGCGGCTACATCGAGATCGGCGAGAAGCCTCTCCAGACGGCGGTGAAGGAGGTCGCCGAGGAGACGGCCGTTCACAATGCGACCATGGTCCGCAGCAGCGACCTGATCTCGGTCCGGGTCGGCGACACGGTATGGCACATCTATCCCTTTCTCTTCGACGTGCCGGACGAATCGATCGTGATCGACTGGGAGCACACGGAATTCGCATGGATCCATCCGTCTGAGGTGGAGCGCTTCTCGACCGTGCGTGGATTGAAGCGCGTCCTCGAATCCCTCTCGATCTGATCTCG
>JAJRAL010000149.1 GCA_028679935.1 Methanomassiliicoccales archaeon
CCGTGACGCGGCGACGCTGGTCGAGCCGCTGCTGTCACCAGAGGGCAGCCTGCTCCTCCAGCCCCGCCTGAATACCCTGACCGTCCGCGACCGCCGCGATGCGCTGGAGCATGTCGCGCAGGCGCTAGCAAGCTGGGACGTCGCGCCGGCGAGCTACGCACTGCGGATCCGCCTTCTCATGGCGTCCACGGCGCCAGCCACTCCGGGACCAGCGTCGCCGCTGGTTTCTGGCATCGGTGCCGAGATGTCGAAGCTCTTTCACTACACGTCGTACCAGGAGGTCGACACCCTGGCGATCACCGCCAGTGACGGCAGTCCAGTCGAGGCCGCGCTCGGCGACCGCTACACGATGCGATTCCTGCTCCGTGCCGTTCCGCAGGATTCGGAGCGCCTACAGCTGACGCAGCTCGAGCTTTCTCGCCGGGACAAGGCCGATGACGGGTCGGAGATCCTGCGGCCGTTGCTCCGGAGCACGGTGAGCCTGCGGCTGGGTCAGATTGCGATCCTGGGAGCGGCGCGTTCGGAGACTGCCAGCCAGGCGCTCCTTCTCGTCCTCCGTGCGGACAGCGAGGAGAGGCCTTGAGCGAATTCGTCGTTCGCCTTGGCACACCGGATGGGGCCGTGGTGGTGCAACGGCACCGGGGGACGAGCGTCGAAGGGGTCAAACGCGAGCTGGAGGGACGAGGCTTTCACGTCTTCCAGGTCAAGGCTACCGGCCGTGTCCTCCGAGTCCCCATCCTCCGCCGGAGAGAGCGCATCGGTTCACTGGACTTCCTCGTCTTCAACCAGCAGCTCGCTACCCTTCTCGCCGCTGGGATCCCTGTTCTCCAGTCGCTCGAACTCCTGCAGCGCTCCCAGAGCAGCCCGTTCTTTCGCCAGGTTCTCGCGAGAGTCCTCGACGACGTGAAGAGTGGCGTGGCTCTGTCCGAGTCGTTTCTCTCGCAGGGCGGGCTGTTCCCAAGGCTGTACTCGGCGACGCTGCTCGCCGGCGAGCGGTCAGGCGAGCTCGTGTCGGTCCTCAGACGCTACATCACGCACCAGCAGATGCTCGAGGCCGTGAAGCGGAAGGTCAGCTCAGCGTTGACGTACCCGGTGGTACTGCTGTCCCTCGCTTTCGGGCTCGTGATCTTGTTGGTGACCTACGTGATCCCTCGGTTCGCGACGTTCTACGTGCAGTTCGCGGCGGAGCTGCCGTGGCCGACCCTGGTGGTGGTCGGAACTTCGACCTGGCTCCAGCACAACATTCTGTACGTCGGGGCGGGCGTCGCGGCAGGAGCTGTGCTGGTGCGGCGCTGGATGCGCACGGATGCCGGCCGCATGTCAATCGACCGGTTCAGGCTGCGGATTCCCTTCGTGGGGAAGATCTTCCACCTCTTCGCGCTTTCGCAGTTCATCCGGTCCCTGGGTACCCTGCTTGCGGGTGGCACGCCGCTGGTCAACTCGCTCGAGGTTTCCACGACGACGGTAACGAACTCGGCCGTTTCCATCCCGCTTTCACGGGTAGCTCCGCGGGTCCGGGAGGGCCAGGCGCTGTGGTCGTCTCTCGACGCCACTGGTCTGTTCCCCGACCTCTCGGTGGCGATGGTTCAGGTCGGCGAAGCGACCGGCGCCCTCGAGGACATGCTCTTCAACGTCGCACAGTTCTACGATGAGACGATCGACGTGAGGCTGGCTCGTGTCGTCACACTCATCGAGCCCGCCGTACTCGTACTCATGGGGTGCGTGATCGCGTCGCTGCTGTTGTCAGTGTACCTGCCGATGTTCACGTTACTCTCGCACGCGAGGTGAGGTTGGGATGAGCGAGGACGTCACCGTCGCCACCGAAAAGCTCCTCCGGGGTTTGAGCCGCGAGGTCGAGGACCTTGAGCGCGCACGAGCGCTCTCGCAACGGCTCGCGGTCGACTTCGACGATCTCTCCGAGTACCGCATAGACCCCGAGTTGTTCCGTCAGATCCCCGTGGAGGTGATGCTGCGGTACCAGTTCGTTCCTCTCTATCGGCAGGGCGACTCGGTGCTCGTGGTGATGGCCGACCCCTCGAACCTTTCCGCTGTCGACGAAGTGGAACTCGCAATCGGCGCCCCGCTCGTGATTCGCGTTGGACCAGCGGGGAAGATCGCCGACATCCTGGAGAAGTCAGAGTCCACCCAGAGGGTGCTCGACGAGGCCACCGAGGACTTTCGAATCCAGCTCGTCCAGGAACGTGAGGATGGCGAAGAAGCCCTGACCATCGACCGCATCGCGGCGGACACGTCGCCGATCATCAAGCTCGTCGATACCGTCATCTTCAACGCGATCTCCAGACGCGCCTCCGACGTGCATATCGAGACCCGTGACAAGGAAGTGATCGTCAAGTACCGCATCGACGGCGTGCTCTACCAAGCCATGGAGCCGATCGACAAGCGGCATCACTCGACGATCATCTCGCGCATCAAGGTGATGTCTGAGCTGGACATCGCGGAAAAGCGCATCCCCCAGGACGGCCGATTCAAGCTGCGCCTCAAGGGGCGCACAATCGACTTCCGCGTTTCCGTGATGCCCACGACCCACGGTGAAGACGTGGTCATCCGCGTCCTGGACAAGGAGTCGACGAGCAAGGAGTTCCGCAACCTCAACCTCGACGTGCTTGGTTTCGACGAGGAGACCAAGCGGAAGGTGCGCAAGTTCATCCGCGAGCCGTACGGGATGGTGTTGGTCACGGGACCCACCGGGTCGGGAAAGACCACCACGCTCTATGCGTGTCTTTCGGAGATCGTCTCCGCGGAGGACAAGATCGTCACCATCGAGGATCCGGTTGAGTATCAGCTCCCCGGCATCACCCAGATCCCGGTCAACGAGAAAAAGGGTCTCACCTTCGCTCGTGGTCTGAGGTCCATCCTGCGCCACGACCCCGACAAGATCATGGTCGGCGAGATCCGCGATGAGGAAACGGCGCAAATCGCGGTGCAGTCCGCGCTCACCGGTCACCTCGTGTTCACGACGGTGCATGCGAACAACGTGGTGGACGTCCTTGGCCGCTTCCTCAACATGAACGTCGACCTTTACAACTTCGTTTCGGCATTGAACTGCGTGCTCGCTCAGCGGCTCGTGCGCCGCATCTGCCCGCAGTGCAAGCGGCCGAGCGAGACGTCGCGGCAGCTCCTCGAGGAGTCAGGCTTGACGGCTGCCATGGTGCAGGGTGCGGTCTTCTACGAAGGTGCCGGATGTGTTGAGTGCAACGGCACGGGCTTCCTGGGCCGTTCGGCCATTTCCGAGTTGCTCGACCTGTCGGACAACATCCGCGCTCTTATCATCGAGCGCCGTCCCGCCGCCGAGATCAAGCGGGCGGCGAAGGCAGAAGGGATGAAGTTCCTGCGCGAATCGGCCCTTGAGCGCGCCTTTGCTGGGCTCACCACGCTTCGGGAGATCAACAAGGTGACCTTCGTAGAATGAA
>JAJRAL010000124.1 GCA_028679935.1 Methanomassiliicoccales archaeon
AGGCGTCTGAGACAATCATATCGACGTAGGCCCTGTTCTTGAGAACTACATTCTCGAAAATATCCTCACAGAACAATGCGAACTCCAAGCCATTCTTCGCTGCTGCCTCAAACCTCTTCCTTGCGTCTTCAGTGAGTGGTTTCGCAACGCCGCCGGGAAGGCCAAAGACGGGGTGGATCACCTTCCCGCCCAATTCCTGAATGAGCCCCCTCAGTTCTTTCCTTGTTTGGATGACCCTTTTCCCTATGTCCAGCCCGACCTTCTGGATGACTCCGAGGATATTGCGATCTGCCTTGTTGGCGTTTGGCCCGACAACGAAGTCCGGCCCGCCCAGGAAGAACAGATGCAGAGAGTGGTCCTCCAACATGAAAATGCTGTACAGCATCTCCCTCAGCTTCTTGGCGGTCTCCGTCGGTTCGACCTTGTACAGGTCATCAATCGCCTTCGTCGCAGCCATATGGTGTGCGGTCGGGCAGACCCCGCATATGCGGGAAGTGATTTGAGGCGTATCTTCCGCCCGCCGCCCTATCAAGAAATTCTCGAAGCCCCTCAACTCAGGGATTTGGAAGTACGCTCTCCTGACGTCGCCCTTGTCGTCTAGGAAGATCGTGATCCTGCCGTGCCCCTCGAGGCGGGTAATCGGATCCACAACAATCTGCTTTCCCATCTCAGCTTGCCCCCTTTTGCCTCTTATGTCCGAGCTTCGAAGCTGGCATCGAATACCGGTAGAAGATGCCGGTCGGGTCCGCGACCTTCTCCATAGCCTTTCGTGCCTCCTCCTGATCCATCACGTCCACGATTGAGGCGACAAAGGATAGCGCCTTCGCCCCATAGTCTGGAGTCTTGTCGAGGCTGCCGAAGCAGCCGCTGCAAGGCATCCTCCCCTCGATGCAAAGCGCTTCGCACCCACCGCGGGTCACCGGACCCATGCAGATGATTCCCTGCGCAAGATAGCATTTTTCGGGATCGAGGACGACCTCGGTGATCCGTTTGATGTCCTTGATGAGGAGCTTCTCAGGTTTCGTGGGATTCAGCTTGCACTCGCCGCAGAGCGCCTTCGTGCCCGCCAAGACGGTCCCCTTCGCCGGCAACTTGCCGGCGAGGATCGCTTGCAGGGCGTTCACCAGCAACTTAGGTGTCGGCGGGCATCCAGGAAGATAGTAATCGACGTCGATCACTTGGTCGAGGCATTTTACGGCGTCCCAAATCTCTGGGAGTTCCAGTTCGCCTTCAGGGACCTTGATTTTGGTCATGGGCACGGAGCCATCCTTGTTCGCGACAGATGGCCCTTTTCTGTAGTACCAATCGAATATCGCCCGTCGGTTCCAGAGGTTCGCAAGTCCGGGTACTCCGCCTTGATGTGCGCACGCGCCGAAAGCGACGACCATCTGAGACTTCCTGCTCAGGAGCTTGGCCATATCGTCCTGCTCGGATGTCCTGATCGCGCCGTTGATGAAGCTGACCGCAATCGATTTGTCGGGCATAGCCTCGACATCGCTTCTCTTGAAATCGAGCGCGACCGGCCAGAAGACTATGTCCACCGCCGTCACGACGTCGAGGACCTTCTCGGCCAAATCGACGACCGCCTCCTCGCAACCGCCGCAGCTGGCGCACCAGTAGAAGGCGACTTTTGGCTTTGCCAAGCTCACACCCCCTTCCAGTCCAGCGGGCCGAGCCGCTTTAGGTCGGCGGTCATCTTGTCCACTGTCTCCTGAAGTTCTCGAGCGCAGGACGCGCAGATCCATTCCAGTCTGAACCGCTCCTTCTCGATCCCGAAGTCCTGCAGCATCCGGGAGAGGAGCATGTACCGCCGCATCGTCTTGTAGTTGCCTTCCTTGTAGTGGCAGTCACCGGGGTTGCACCCGCCGATCATGACCCCGTCGGCTCCAGAGCGGAATGCTTCGATTACGAAACAGGGATCGATGCGGCCGGAGCACATCACCCTCACAATCTTCACGTTCGGCGCGTATTTCATCCTGGATATGCCCGCCAAATCGGATGCAGCGTAGGTGCACCAATTGCAGAAGAACGCGACGATCTTGGGTTCGAAAGTGGATCCTTCGGCTTTGGCATCGACGGTTTGTATTGGCGGGGAAACGGCCTGAGCCATCAGATCACCCCCGCCACTTCAGCCAGGACAAAAGCGTCCCTGAAGTGCTTCTGGTCAATCGCGCCTGACGGGCAGGCTGCCACGCAGACGCCGCAGCCCTTGCACATGACATCCTTGACGCGCGAGACCTTCTTCTCAGCGTCGTATTCAATCGCATAGTACGGGCAAAGACCGACGCATACCTGGCATCCTGAGCAGAGCTCCTCGTTCGTCACTGCAACGTAGGGCTCGATCTCCACTTTGCCCCTGTGGACCAGTGCGAGGGCCTCGGACGCCGCAGCACCCGCCTGGGCTACTGTGTCCGGGATATCCTTCGGCCCCTGGCAGGCGCCTGCGATGTAGATGCCGTCGGTGGCGGTGGAAACGGGGGCCAATTTCGGATGCAGTTCGATCAAGAATCCATCCTTGCCGCACGAAAGGTTGAGCATCCGCCTTAGTTCCTGCGCGTCGTTCTGCGGCTCAAGGCCGACAGATAGTATGGCCATGTCCACAGGTATCCGCCTGACGTAGCCTGCGAGGGTGTCCTCAACCCTGACAATCAACTTCCCTTTCTCACCCTCCGAGAGGGGAGCGATGGTCAGCTCAGCGACCCTCCCCCTAACAAAACGCACACCTTCCTCAAGGAGCTTCTTGTAGAACTCCTCATAGCCCTTGCCGGTGGTGCGCATATCAATGTAGAAGTTGTACACCTCCGCGCCAGTCCTCTCCTTCACGAGGTGAGCGAGTTTGAGGGAGTACATGCAGCAGACCTTGGAGCAATAGACATTCGTGTTCTCGTCGCGGGATCCGATGCAGTGGATGATGCCCACCGTTTTCGGCATCGTGCCGTTCTGGAGCCGCGGAATCCCCTCGGTTGGGCCTGTCGGAGACAGGAGCCTCTCAGCCTCCAACGCGGTAAACACGTTCGGGAGCACGCCGTAGCCGTATTGCGGCTTTCTCTTTGGATCGAATGTCTTGAAGCCCGTGGCCACGATGATCGAGCCGACCTTCAGGTTGATCCTCTCTGGCTTCTGCTCGAAGTCTATCGCATCCTTCTCGCACGCGTCGGCGCAGGTTTGCTTGCACTTGCCCAGCTTCAGGTACAGGCAGTCGTCAGGGTCGATGAGGACTTTCGTGGGCACCGCCTGCGGGAACGGGATGTATATGGGCTTCCTCTTCGCCAGTCCGAGATCGAAGTCATTGGGGAACCTCGCGTCTTTGTAGACGCAGGCCTCGATGCATTTGAGGCAGCCTATGCACAGGTCCTCATTCACATAGCGGGGTTTCCTCTCGACCGTTACGTCGAAGTTCCCGACATATCCATCTATTCCGACGACTTCGGAGTAGCTGTAGAGGTTGATGTTGGGGTGCACCTTCAGAGTGGTCATCTTGGGCGTGAGGATGCAGGAGGAACAGTCGAGCGTCGGGAATGTCTTGTCAAACCTGGCCATGTTCCCGCCAATCGAGGGTTCCCTTTCCACTAGATGCACTTTGGTGCCCGCATTGGCTAGGGCCAGGGATGCATGGATGCCAGCTATGCCGCCGCCGATCACCAGGATGCCGGGGGCAACGGGCTCAGTCTTTGGCTCCAAGGGTTCCTGGAGTGTGACGCGCATCACGCCGGCCTTCACCAGAATCTTGGCCTTCTCTGTCGCCTTCTTCTTGTCAGTTGTCACCCATGATACGGCTTCCCTGATGTTGACCATGTGAAACAGGAATGGATTCAGTCCTGCCGTGGAGACGGTCGTCCTGAATGTCCGCTCATGGAGGGTCGGCGTGCACGAAGCCACTACGACCCTGTTCAACTTCAGTTCTTTGATGTCCTTCTTAATGATGTCCTGACCGGGGTCTGAGCACATGTACTTGTATTCCTTCGCTGCGACGACATTGTCGAGAGTCGCCGCGTACTGAACTACCGAGGGGACGTCGACCACTCCGAGGATATTGAGACCGCAGTCACAAACGTAGACGCCTATCCGGGGCCTCTCGTCGCTCATGCTATTGCCTCCATGATGGTGGGTTTTTGGAGCAGTCGGTTCATCCCGACCTCCCCGTCGCTCAACCCAATCGCCAAGCCGAGTATCTGTGTGAAGTACATTACAGGCATTCCGAGGTCTCTTCCGGTAGACTTTCTCAGCTTGTCCTGATAGCACTCGAGGTTGTAGTTGCACAATGGGCATGTCGTGACGATGACATCCGCTTGTGAGCCCTTCGCCGCCTCCAGGAGAATTTCCGCGAGCCTCAAGCCGACCGTCTGTACTCCCGAGGTGAGCATTCCACCGCAGCACCGTCCTTTGTAGGGATAATCGACAGGCGTTGCCCCCGCAATGTTGATCATCTCCTCAAGCACCGTCGGCGTGTGCGGGTCTCCGACCGTCTTGAATGGCCTGAGAATTGCGCAACCGTAATACGGCACGACTCTCAGGTTCTTCAGCGGCCTATTGACCGCTTTCTTCAGTCCGTCCGTTCCTATGTCGGTCATCAAGACCTCGAGTGGGTGTCTGACCTTCGAACGTCCGGCGTAGGTGAGACCAGCCTGCCCGAGAGCACTTGAGACTTTCGTGCGGAGTTCCGGATACTGTTCCATCATCGCTTTTGCCTTCGTCAGGCTGAGATAGCATCCGCTGCACGGTGCGATGATGTCTTGGCCGTCGTTCTTCTCCGCGATCGCGAGGTTCCTCGCAGCTAGCGCGATTGCCATGTTCGCATCGACGGACATGTATGCGGTCGCCCCGCAGCAGTTCCAGTCGGGAATCTCCGTCAGCTTGACGCCGAGCTTCTCGAAGCTTGCGAGCAGCGATTGCTCGTAGGGACCTCCAACGCCCTTTAAGCTGCAGCCCGGGTAGTAGAGGTACTCTCTCATGCGGTCACCTCCTGGTGGTGCCCTGTCGGGACGACGGGCGGTTTGGCGGGGAGCGTCACCCGCGGCCCGGCTTCCATTGCCGCGATAATTGTCCTGAGTTCATTGATGTTCTCCATGCGCTCGGTATGGAACAGCTTCATCCTGTCGTGCCTCATGAGCTTCCAGGCGACCGGAACCATGGAGAGGAGGTTGCCCATTCCGGACTTGCGGGCGATCTTGATTCCCATCCTGCTCTCAGTCAATCTCCCATTCTTCTTGACCATCTTCACGAACTCCTCCTCGATGGCGGGGATGATAAATCGCCGGTAGGATTTCTCCTGCATCGCCATGCGCTTGACAATGAACATGATATCAGTGATTTTGATCTTGGCGGGACATTCAACCGCGCACGAGTAGCATGATGTGCATATCCAAGGCGAGATTGAATTGAGGACCTCGTGTTTGAACCCCGCGCGGATCAAACCAATGATGCGACGCGGAGTCTTGTCCATGTAGATTGAGACGGGGCATATCGCCGAGCAGGTTCCGCACTGGATGCAATCCCATATTCCTTCCCCGCCCGGCTCAGAGGCGATTCTCTCGGCAAATTGCTGGTCAAGTTCTTCTTCATATTTCACAGTACGAGCGAGACCCAAGTTGTTCGTCCCCCTTCGGCGCAGTGTTAGCCAACTGGAGAGGACAGGTGAGTGAAAACCGAATCCATTTTACTCAATATAGGCGCCCCGTGTTCCGTGAGCCGGCTATATATAGAAGTTATAGGGAGGAGCCAGTGAATAGCGATAGATATTTTCAAGCGGGAGATGTGAGCGTGTGAGTATAGTTTTCTGCATAATCCCCTCGGCAAGCGTTGCGACATGCCCGAGCCAGCCCGAGCCTTAGCTCGGTATAGTCGTTCATTGCGGAAATGGAAAAAAGGCAGAATTTCGCCACTCCGCGGGGCATCCATATGGAGTCCACGACGCCTATCTGCGCTGCGGTAACTGACCGTGAATGGCGGCGGACAGCTTGAATTCGGACATCAGCCAGCCGTGAATGTTCGAATTCGCAGAATCTCTACAATGAATGGTGTATATTCTCAGGCTTCCGATATAAATGCTAACTATTTAGTAGAATGAACTTGTCGCAAACTAGCTTTCCAATAGGCCGGGCAGGGTAAGGAGGCAAGCAAC
>JAJRAL010000094.1 GCA_028679935.1 Methanomassiliicoccales archaeon
CCACCGTAGATCGAGTGGCTGAAGAAGCTCATGCCGACCGAAGTACCCATGGCGCGGCCATAGTCCGTGCCAGGCAGTCCGGTCTCGTGCTCCAACAGATCGTTGAAGTACAGGATGGTCGACGGGACACCTTGCGACGCCCTAGCGGCGCCGACGTTCACCATGATGGCGCAGAGCAGACCACAGGCGGCGTAGGCGTTCCACAGCGGCATGTCGCTAGTTGTGTAGACCTTGTAGCCAGATGGCAGCTTCTCCTTCACCTTGATGACCTTGTCCTCGATCGCCCTTCCGACGATGGACTCCACGACCGACCCGACCGTCCCCGTCTTGCCGTTCTCCTTGACGATCTCATAGGTCATGTTGTTCGCGTTCAATCCCTGGTAGGCCAGAGCCAGCAGGTGCCCGCGCTCGAACGGTCCGATCGCGTCGCCCATCTCGAACATGGCGGTCTGCTCGAATATCGATGACAGAGCCGCCGCGTTCATGGCGTTCTTGCCGGATATGGCAACGATATGGTTCGCCATGATGTTCCTGAGCGCGTAGCCGGCGCCTTCGTTGTTCTGCGGCACCTCCAGGATGGATTTCAGGTTCGATCCCATGAAGTTCATGGTCTGCGGGTATCTCCCCCAAACCGCGCCCTTCACCATGTTCGCGTGGAACATGTCGACGTCGTACAAGTCGATGATTGCCTGGGTGACGGCGGCCGCGGCTGCGGTGAAACCGGTGGTGTATTCGATACCGGCATCGAGCCTCTCCGTCGGGACCATTACAATCAACTTCTTGCCGTCGCCGAGGACCCTGACCTCGGTGTCGTCGTCCTTCGAAACCTTCAGCGTGTCTCGGATCATCTTTGCGAGCTTGTCTGCGTCCTTGACAACTGGCGCGTCGATCTCCTTGCCCTTGATGTAGCCGCCACCGACTCGGCCGGTCTTGAGAGACTTCTCAATTCCGGCGAGGTCGACGGCGATTGTCCTCTTGGCGAGGTACCCGATGCGCTTTATGCCTGGGTTCTTCAAAGGACTGATCGATTCCAGGGGCAGGTTCTTCTCGATCAGCTTCCCCCTGTCGTCGTACAAGTCGATTTTGTCCTTATATTTCGCCATTCTTTACCTCCTTTTCATTTCGAAAAACTGACTCTCGCCGAGGGGCAGCTAGGCTTCAACATTCCCCCAATCTAGCTTTCTCTCGACGAAAATCGGTTCCCCTTGCTCGGGCTTAGAATGCAAAGTTGCGATATAAGCTTGACCACGGATGGATAATCCATCCATCACTAAACAATCGTGCACGTCAAATGGGCATCCAGGTTAACAATCGAAATTTATTCGCTGACCTGAAAAATAATTCGATTTAGGCCGTTAAACGTGCCAGTGGTTAACACGGTAAAATCGCGATTTAAGGCCGTTAGGGCCAGTGCCCTTTTTTTGCCGAACCCGATGTACGACATTAGTCGTCGGCCCCCTTCGTCCGCGGGGTCAACGACTTGATCACGGCGACCGCGTCGATCCTCTTGTAGTCGACGTAATTCTCTCGGAAGAACGCGCGCAGCTTCGCCCTCTTGGCACCCTTCGAGACATCGTCGGCGACCCGCATCAGCAGCTCAATGCTTCGCCTCGGGAAGTATTCCGAACGGACCCGTTCGAGGATCGACGACGCTTCGCCATCGCTAAGGAGGCCAATCTCAGTCGCATTCCGTAGGTTCAGACGAACGTTCACGAGCGGTTCCGAGAGCGGTTCGAATGTCTCCGGATGGAAGGTCAGGGCGACCTCGTCGTCACCCTCCACCTCGCCGGAAGCATAGAGCTCGTAAATCTCACCTACCCCTTCCATGCCCAGATCGTGGAGCTCGGACGCCCTGAGCGCGCCCATGCTGCCACCCCCGACGACCCTAACGCCTCGGTCGATGAGCGAGAGGATCTCGCGGTGACCCACCGAGGAATCGCTCATGAAAACGCCGTCGATTATCCCAACCGCCTCGACCTCGCCACCCAGAAAGGGCAGGTCTCCCCGCTTGACCGGCGGTCTGTAGTCGGCTTCGAGCAGTCTCGCCGCCTCCGCCCGCGGGAGAGAGGGGCCCAGGAATATCACCGTGCTCATGGCCACCTGCCCCGCAGACGCCTTCCGACGCGCTCCTCGTCCAGGGCATAGACCTCCATGCCCGGAACGATCACCCGCACCACTGGAACACCGAGCTCCTTCCTGGTGAGATCGACAGCGATGACGCGCTTGAAGCCGTTCTCCTTGAGCCGATCGAGAGCGACCCCGATGTCGTCCAGTATGTCCGGGGTGTCGAACACATCATAATCCTCTAGCCTCTTCGCCGAGGGCGCCGGAGAGAACCACATCCGGTTCATGTTCTTCATGCGCTCGTAACCGAGCCGCCGGTTCGCATCGGCGTGGACCGTGTCCTCGCGCGCCCCGTGGATCTGGGTCAGGCGGCTCTGCGCAACCTCGGTGAGCGCCCTGATGACTGTGATACGCGGATTGAGGTGCGTCCCGATCCCGAGGGTGAGCAACGCGGGATCGGCCAGACGGACATCGTCCGCTGCGGCAGCAAAGGTGGGAAGACCGACATCGCTGGTCAGGTCCTTGAGGTGCACCTCGATGCCCTGCTTCTCGAACTTCGAGAGCAGGGAGGAGATCAATGCGTCCTTGCGGGGCGGCTTGATGTCCCCATTCACCTTCCTCTTCACCTCGACGAGCGACCAAGCATCCCGCTCCACCACCTCGCAGAGCCCGTGCAGGATCGCCTCCTCCATCATGTTGCCCGATGCCAGACCGTTCGTGTTCGACCGGAAGAGCGGCATGTCGTCCGTCGAAGAATATGGATGGAAGACGGCGCTCGCCGGGACGTATATCTCCTCGTCCTCGATCAGGTCCCAGCCCTTGACCCAAGCCAGCCTCTGGAACATGACGTGCATCTGAGAGACCGGGGGCAGGATGAGCTCGCGCGGATCTACGGCGTTCCGCTCCGAGAGCATCTCCTCGACCCCCATTCGCAGAAGATCGTCGCCGCGCAGCTCGCCAGAGTAGCGTTCGAGCGCCTCCATGATGGCGGACGCTCTTGCCTGCTCCCTCGAGGCGCCTTTTCCATTGTAGACCGAGATCGCGCCCTCACCGGCCGAGGGACGGATGCTCGAGAAGACGGGAATGCCGACGCGGTCGAGGCGGGTTATGTCCGCGACCCTGGTCACTCCGGCGATCTTTCGCAGCGGCTCTATCCGCTTCAGGGTCGTCGCCGGGTCGCAGGTGCGCTGGCCGTCATCGAAGTAGCGCTTCGGAGCCGGTCCCAGCTTCATGCCCACACCCAACGCCCTCCGCGTAATAAATCCTGCTCCGGATAGCCCTCACTTGCCCGAGGATGGCTTCAGGGTGATGAGGTCCAGCTCCGCATCGGGGTTCAGGCCGATGCGTTCTATCAGGATGTCGACCTCGACGTTCTGGATGTTCGGCAACTTGAGGATCCTGCTCTGGATCAGGTCGTAGAGGGAGTCGACGCTTTTCGTGTAGACCTCACAGAGAAGCGAATGGTCGCCGAAGACCTTGTGGATGTATTCGATCTCCGGCAGCTTCCGCAGCTCCTCGATGACGCTGTTGATCGACGAGCCGGCGACCTCCAGCCCGATCATCGCCCTCATCAGGCCGAGCGGCGAGGTGTTCGTGACGACGGTGTAGCCAGCGATGAGCCCGTCGGCCTCCATCTTCGAGATGCGTCTGCTAACGGTCGCCTTGGAGATCCCCAGCTTCCCCGCCATGACCCCCATGCTCCCTCTGGAGTCCTCCCTGAGCATCTTCAGGATCTTCAGGTCAGTCTCGTCCATGTCGGTAGCCTCGTGAAACGCTGTTGCGAAATCATGCGGAATTCGTCAACAAGGGCGCACTCATGTGAGCCGTATTAACCTTTCTCAACAATTCCCGCCCCTTCGAAGCCTCAAGCTGGGGACGTTGAAAAAAGAGAAAAGGGAAAGAGAGGGTCGAGTTCGTTCCTTAGAGAGTCTTCTCTCTGGACTTCGGGATCGCGCCAGCGCCCATCTTCTCCAGGGCCTTGACGATCTCTGGCAGCTTCTTGGCCGGGATACCGACGAGCATCTCCTCTGGCTTGATGTCGGTCGTCTTGCGGCAGCCGAAGCACCCGAGAGAGATGTTCACGTTTCCGGTGACGTACGGGATCACGGTGGAGTCGACGCAGCTCGCCTGGACCGCCGCCATCTCGACGGTCACCCTGCCGCCGATGCTGAACGTGGTGGCCGCGGGCACGAGCCAGAAGATCTGCTCCGGAAGCCCGACGATGACCACGACATCGGGCTTGAGCGTCGTCTTGTTCAGCGGCGCCAGCGCGGTCGCGATAACGCTTCCCGTCTCCAAGGCCGTCCTGACGGCCATGGTCTTGGCCGCCCTCTCCGGCGACTCGTAGAGTCCCATTCCGTAATGGAACTCTCCTGACTTGACCTTGTCCGGCAACGGAACCAGGCCGAGTGAGGACGCACCCACCGGGCACGCCTGCTTCGAGGCCGGCACAACGATCATCTCGCCGTGCTTCGCCCTCATAATCGACTGACAGTGCCTGATCGGCTTCTCTGGCTCAGCGTATCCGGCCGGCAGCGGCTGACCCTTCTTTATCAGGGTAATCGCGACCGGCTCCGTGCGCAGGCCGAGCGTGTCGACAATCTTCTTTGACATCTCAGCGCAGTTCAAGGGTCTTCCCCTTCTGTGACAATCTCTCCTCATTACAAATAGATATTGATTCCTGCTTCGATGGCGACGGAGCCATACACGATAGCGGAAGGACTCGAGTCATGAGGGGATATCCCTTCTCGGATCTGAGAAACCGACATCAGCGCTCGCTCGCTGAGGTGCGTTCGCGGTTGCCGAAGAAGCGGGCACAACCGCATCCTTTCTCTCACCCGAGGCCCACAATCCTATATTCCGTGAAACCGTTCGCCTTTGGCCGAGACGGGCGAGGGGTCGTGGCGTGAGCGATCGGAATTGGCCAATCGTGGCGGGCAACTACAAGGTCGGCTCGATCGACAGCCCCGTCGCCGTCCTGATCATCGGCAACGGGACCGCTAGGGTTCCGCTTGAAAAGGTCCGCATGGTAGGAACCATGAAGACCGAGAATCTTGGGCTCGAGAAGGTGATCGTGAACGTCATCTCGGAGCCCCGCATCCGCTTCCTTATCGTTTGCGGCAGGGAGGAGTTCGGTCACTTCCCCTCCGACGCCGTCGTCTGCCTGGCCAAGGACGGCCTGGACGAGCGGGGGAGGGTCATCGGCGCGAGGTCCGCGATCCCTTACCTGACCAACATCCCGCGGGAGGCGGTGGAACGTTTCCGCCGACAGGTCAAGGTCATCGACCTCGTCCACCCGAAGGAGGCGGAGGAGATCATCGCCTTCGATCCGCTGTACGAGTTCGACGATTCGAGGAACATCGAGCTGCAGGCCGCGATCCAGAATTGCCTCGCCAACGACCCTGGTCGCTTCGGGGAGGAGCCGATGGTGGTCAGGAGCAGGGCCCTTGAGCTCGATTCGGCGAAGGCGACAAAGGCGATCGACAAAATGGCGATCGAGTTCACGAGCCAGATGCTCAGGCTTCCGAGCGAGAAGCTGTGCACCGAGGCCAGCGTTATCGCGATCGCACCGGAGTACGGCGTGCTCCTAGACGTGGTGGACGGGATCGTCAGTGAAGCGCCGTCGGTCGAGTTCGCGGAGAGATTGAGACTGTACTATCGCGGGGGCAAGTGAATGATGAAGTTCTCGAACGGTCAGACGATTCTTGATATCGGCGGAACCAGGTTCGGCGGGCAGCCAGGGAAGAGAAGGACGGTGCTGCTCGGATCGCTCTTCTACCCGGGCCATTCGATGGTCGAGGACCGTGTGAGGGGAAAGTGCAAACCCGGGAGCATCGAGGCGGCGCTCCATCGGCTCGAGTCTGCGATGGAAGAGACCGGTACCCCAGCCGGCGTCATGGTGTACGCCGAGACGGAGGAGGCGATGGTCTCCTACCTACACCAGGTCGCAGATCTCACCAAAATGCCGATCTTCATCGACTCGCCGAGCTGGCACGTAAGGGTCGCCGGTTGCGCCGAGGCGAACGCCACCGGGCTCGGCGACAGGGTCGTTTACAATACCGTCAACGCGGGCGTGAGCCAAAAGGAGCTGGAGGGGCTCAGGGGGGCGGGGGTGAAGGCGGCGGTCCTGCTCGGCTTCAACCCGATGGACATCACCCTCAAGGGCAAGGTCTACCTGCTCGAGAACGGAGGAGGCCTGATGGAGGGGGGGATGATCGACGCCGTCAAGCAGGCCGGTGTGGAGAAGCTCCTGCTCGACGCGGCGGTCATGGCCTCGGAACAGAACGCTGGCGTGGCGTTGAGGGCGATCACCCTCTACAAGGCGAAGTGGGGCCTCCCAAGCGGGTGCGCGCTGCACAACGCCGTGGAGTCGTTCGCCCCGTTGGCGAAGCTCCAAGGAGAGGACCGCAAGATATACCGATACGTCGACGTCGCCTCGGTCGTGATGCCGATGATGGCCGGAGCGGATTTCGTCATGTACGGGCCGATCGAGTATGCCCGGAGGGCGATGCACGCGGCCGCGTTCGCCGACGAGATGCTCGCTCAGTCGGTGGCGGATATCTAGTCGAACTGCCGGGTTCAAGCGAGGTCGATCTCGCTCCCCGCGGGCATTAGCTCGAATCCGACGAACCGGTCCGAGATCATCTTCATCGCTTCGAAGCCGGTGCAATGCATCGGCGCGATCCTTTCGACCCCGAGGTTCTTCAGCTGGTCCATCGTCTTTCGCACCCTCTCGGCCGTCGCGTTGGCAAGGTGGAAGCCGCCAAGGACCATGTAGACCTTGCCGCCGGTCGCCTTGCGCGCGTGTGTCACGATGTTCACGATGCCGTGGTGCGCGCAGCCAGCGATGACGACCAGTCCCTTGCGCGTCGCGAGATAGACCGCTTGCTCGTCGTTCACGGCGTCCTCGAACACCTTCCCTTCCTCTTCCCTGAGGAAGTTCACCGGCGCCTCGAAGTCCGTGACGCGGGGCACCTCGCCGGATATCCTGATCCCGGGAATGATCTCGGTCAGCGAGTTGACGAAGTGCAGCTGCGTCTTCCCCAGCGCGTCGATGATCCTCTGTGGGGCTGAGATGTCGGTCTTGATCTCCCCGTAGGTCGCGTACCGCTTGCCGACGAACGTCTTCGGATGGGTGTAGATCGGTACGCCCGCCTCGATCAGGGGGCCGAGGCCGCCAACGTGGTCGTAGTGGCCGTGCGTGATGATCGCCGCGGTGATGTCCTTCGGCTCCAGGCCGGAGTTGCGGAGGTTGTTCGTGAAGGCGTACTCGCTGCCCCCCGCGTCGATGACGACCCGCTGCCCCGCCTCCGTTTCGACCAGCATCGAGAAGCCCTGCTCCGCGACGAAGTGCTTCTCCGGCGTCTCGAGGCGGCGGACGAGCCTCGATTGGCAAGTGAACCCGCTCATGTTGTCGACGAGGGTGACGAGCCTCACGCCGTCTCCTCCCTGCGGACGACCTTGAGGTCGCTGAACCTGAACACCGACTCGGGACAGACCGACTCGCAGTTCTTGCAGGCCGTGCCGAGGCAATACTCGGTGACGATGCGCACGCGGAACTTGCCCTCCGCCACCTTCTCGACGCGCAGGGCGCGCTCTGGGCACTCCCGCATGCACTTCTTGCAGCCCTTGCAGCCCTCGAACTCGCCGAGGAGGTAGACGCCGACGTGGTCGAGCGTCTTCAGCCCCTTGTCGCCGAGGATGGGTATGTCGGAGGAGACGATACGCAGGGTCTCCTTCGGTCTCTGGATCGGCGGCAGGGGGCGATAGCCCTTGTCTATCATCATCCGGTTGAACAACTCGAACGGCATTCCCTCAAGCCAGTAGGCGATCTCGTTGACGTAGATGTCCTCGAAGATCTTGCTCGTCGCGAACATGATGTGCTTCGCCGCCATGCTGTCCGCGACCGATTGCATCTCGTCCATCGCCTCGTCCTGGACCAGCAGGTCGTAGGCCATCATCAGCGAGGTGTTGCCGCACTGGTAGGTGCGCTCCAGGACCCTCGGCACCAGCCCGACGGTCTGCGCCTTGATCGGGTCGACATACGTGCCCGACGCTCCGGCGAGGTACATCGCCTTCAGGCTGAACTCGTCGATTCCGACCTCCTCGATCAGCGTCCGGTGCCCGGCGCGTATCGCGCCCATGGCCTTGCCGGCCTCGAGCACGTCGTGCTCGGTGATGAAAACGCCATCCTGGAGGTGGATCTTCTTGTCCGGCGTGTCCAGGGTCGGAAGCTTGATGATCCCGGTCTCGAGGCCGAGGGCGACCGCCGCCACGACTCCGGTGCCGGTGATTCCTCTCGCCTTGATCTCGCTCGTGACGAGCCCCTTGCCGCTCACGACGTCCATGCTCGCACCCTTCGTCGGCTTGAGCCTCTCATCGAGGACGTAGTTCTGCCAGGTGCCGTCAGGATTTACCGCCAGGTCTGAGATCGCGTGCGGCGCAGCGAGCATCCCGTACTCGATGCTCTGTCCCTCCATCGCCGGTCCCGCGGCTGCGGAGCCGGTGTAGAGTTCGCCGTCGACGTACAGCCCCATCTCGGCGTTGGTGCCGTAGTCGGTCACCATGCAGGTCTCGTTGCGCTCGAGCATGTGCGACTTGATGATCATGGCCAGCGCGTCAGCGCCGATCTCGTGGCGGATGGAAGGCGGGATCCTGATCTCGCATTCCGGATGAACGGAATTCAGGCCGAGGTCGGATGCGACCCGGGTGTGCGCCCTTCTCTCCGGCACTTTGACGTTGAGGCGCCTGAGCAACGATTGCCCCGCGTACGCCAGGTCTCGCACCTCGATGTTCTCGAACATGGAGAGCTGCGCCGGGTTGCCGCAGATCGCCATGTGGGTGATCTCCTTGGGATCGGTCATGTGGAGGCCGATGAGCCTATCGACCGTCTCCGCGATGATGCGGTGC
>JAJRAL010000197.1 GCA_028679935.1 Methanomassiliicoccales archaeon
CTCTCGAAGCAGAACGCCAAAGTGATGATCCGCTGCCGTCAGGGCAAGGACCGGACGCCGCTGGTCGCGGCGGCATATGTCAGCCGGCGGTACGGAATGCCGCTCAAGGAGGCCTACGAGCTCGTCAAGAAGAAGCGGAAACGCACCAAGTACCACTGGGACTGGCTTGAGATGCTCGAGAAAAGGTAGCTCAGCCCTCGCTCTTGCCCGCGGGGGCCGCCTGCGCGCTCCCCGCGCTCGCTTTCTTGCCGTTCGTCCGCAGAGGGCGCACGTAATCGAGTATCTTTTCGTTGTGGATGTATCCCATCCTCGGTGCGACGAGGTAGATCGGCGAGCGCCCGAATAGGTTCTGCTCGACGACGTCGTATATCACCCACGAGTAGTACGTCGACTTGATGTTCTCCAGAAGGAGACAATGGTCCTCCTCCCCGGTGTCCTGGGCCATCGCCACGTCGATCGGCTTGATGACCTCGGACTCGATCCTGTCCGCCCTCTCCCTCAACAGGTTGGCCGCCATCCTCCGGCTGGACCAGACCTGGAAGTGCCGCATCACGAACACCTGAGCCGCGAGCACTGCGATGATCAGCAGTATTACCAGCTGCGACGGTAGATCCAGGTCGGAGAGGAGCTCGAAGAGCGTGCCCCCTGGGACGAGCACCGCCCCGATGATCAGGATAGCGCTTACCGCGACGATCCCGACGACGGCCATCGAGAACATCGTTAGAGCGCGCCTGCCCTGGTAGCGGGCGTGGCGCAGCCTCTCCCTGATCGACCTCGCTATCGTGGTGATGCCCTGGGCCTGGGGCTCGAGGAGCACCATCATCGTCAGGAAGCCGATGATGAGCACCAGCTGGACGACTATTGTGACCGCCGCATTGAAGCCGATGGCGCCGGTGACGAAGCCGAGGTAGATCGCGAACCCGAGCCCTATCCCGAAGATGATGTAGAAGCTTAGCGCGAGGGGGACCATGCCGCTGAGGAAGACCGTCAGGCCGATCTCGATCGCGAGCTTCCTGCGCTTCAGGATGAGGTGTTTGACCAGTTCCTTGAAGTCCTTGAACGACGAGCCGAAGTCGATGTACTCGCGCATCTTCACCCTCTCTTGCGTCGTCGTCGGGATGAGAAGGATGACGAAGTTGTAGGAGTAGAGGAGGATGCCGGCGATGAGCCATACGAAGATCATCGCCGGAAGGAGATAGATGAGGTAGCAGGCGAACGCAAGGACTAGAATGGATATCGCCGTGGCCAGGATGAAGCCCGATGGGTTTCGCTCAAGCTTCTCCACCATCCGCCGGTCCTCCGTGACCTTCCTCGTCGCCTCCGCCCGGAAGACAAGGATCTCGTCGTCCGCCTTGTCGGCACGCGTGCCAGCCAACTCTGCACCTTGTGCTCAGAGGGCAGCGCCTCCTTCTTTAACGTTCTCCATGCGACCGACCCGAGAGCCGCGCGCCACGATCTCCGACGGCTAGAACCAGCCAATCTCGTCGCCGCACCAGACGAGAGAAAACAATATAGGCAGGGGGCTCAGCTAGAAGCGCTCGGGTGAACGATGGGTAAGAAGGAGAAGGTCTCTTCGGTCCTCCAGATGGTCGGGGGCAAGCCCGAGAACGTCGAGAAGATCGTCGACGAGATCGACCGCTTCCTCGGCAACATGAACGCCGAGCTCGAGGACTGGAAGGTATCAATGGAGGAGTTCCAGGACGGCACCAGGGTCTTCGCCCGATTCCAGGTCCTGATCAAGAGGTAGGTGCTCCGATGACCGAGGAAGAGGAGAAGCAGAAGGCGGAGAAGAAGGAGTGCGAACACCCCCTGATGTGCCCCGAGGAATGGGAGGAGAAGGAGGGACGCAAGGTCATCAGCGAGTACCATAAGGAGGACGAGGGGCTGGAGAAGGACCTCGACGCGTTCGAAGAGTACTGGAAGAACAAGGGGGCGATCAACTTCGAGAGCGAGTACCACAAGGAGGGCGCTCCCTACATGGAGGCGCCATCGGAGTGGGACGGCCACCGCCCCAGGCTCGGCGAGGTACCGGACAAGGAGGCCGAGGAGGAGGCGAGGAAGGGACGGGAGAAAGCGAGGAGGGTCGTCTTCGGCACGGACATCGGCAGAGAAGGGCCGACGCTCGGAGAGGCGACCCAGCAGCTCGGCCAGGCGGCGAGGCAGCTCGGGACCGCGATCGACATCAACGCCCTCGAGGTCGTCACCTACGCGATGTTCCGCGCGCTGTTCGGCTACGGTCTGCGCATCCCGATCAAGAAGGAGGGCGTCGTTGACCTCGACATCGTGATCAAAGGGAAGGACTTCGTGGTCAACACCAACCAGCTATACTTCGAGATACCCGAGCTCGCCGTCTGGAGGATCGTCTACTCGCACAAGGGCAAGCCGATAATGGAGCTGGGGCGGGGCGTAAAGGACGGTTTCAAGATCCACCGCATGAACGCCGTCCGGCTCGGAATCGAGGTCTGGTGGGGCGGCAGGAAGAAGAGGATAGCGAAGCAGAAGGCCAAGAAGGCCGCCGCGGCCGCCGCCGCGAACGAGTGATGATGGAAATGATGCAAGGCGACGGGGGACACATCAAGGAGCACCGGGAGTACTTCCGCGAGGTGCTGCTCAAGATAAAGGACATCCTGGACGAGCAGTATGGCGTCGAGAACGTCACCATCCGCCCCCTCGGCGCCGGGGGCGCCAGGCTCTCCATCCCGATCAAGATCGAGGGCGTGGGCAAGGAAGGCAAGCCGGTCAAGTACTTCGGCAAGATCGTCGGCAGCACCGACCTGATGACCTCCCGCACCATCCAGTTCTTCAAGAATGTGTACCTGCAGCTCAACGACCTGGAGCCGATATTCAAGATCGCCGACTCGCCCGAGGAGATGGTGAAGAACCTCTACACCATGTCGAACGCGATGGACAGGCTCGGCATCCCCACGGCGAAGCCGCTCGGCTACCAGCCGATCGACGATCATCTCTGGCTCATCGTCACGGAGTTCCTCAACGCCAGGCCGATGGTCCAGAAGGACGAGCTCAACGCCGCCTACATGGACACGGTGTTCGGCTACCTGAAGAAGATGCACGTGAACGGCATCTTCCATGGCGACCTGAAGCCGGAGAACGTGATGATCGGCGACGAGGTCTACATCATCGACGTCGGGCACTTCATCGAGACCGCGCCGTCGGCGAAGAAGCAGGCGTACGACGTCGCCTCGGAGATGTCGTGCTTCGTGGAGTACGTGGCGCCGGAGGAGATCGTGCGCATCGCCAAGAGGCATTACAACAAGAACGATTTGCGCCTGGCGGCCGCCTTCCTGGACCTGGTGCAGAGAAGGCCGGACATCTACCTCAGCGACGAGAACAAAGAGAATCTGCTGCGCCTGCTCAAATAAACGCAGCGACCGAGGCGTTTGGGACTGGAGGCCAGTTCACTCTCTCTTGACCCTCTTAATCAGTGCAATGGCGTGGACCTC
>JAJRAL010000117.1 GCA_028679935.1 Methanomassiliicoccales archaeon
CTTTGATCGGCGTCACCGATGTCCTCCACGGCCTGAAGCCCGATGGCAGCGTTCTTATCAACACGACAAAGGCGCCGGAGGACGTCACGTCGGTGAAGTGGAATTCGCTCGCGACGGTGGACGCGACCGGCGTGGCTCTGAGGCACGGCCTCGGCACCGAAAGCGCCCCAATCGTCAATACAGCCATCATCGGAGCCTTCGCAAGGCTTTGCCCCCAGGTGCCTATCGACTCGATTGTCGAGAGCATACTGAAGGCCGCTCCTTCGAGGAAGCAGGAGAATGCTGACGCGGCGCGAGAGGCGTTCGACATGGTCAAAGGGGTGGTCTGATGGAGACGTTCCGCGACCTGCCTCAATCTAGCTATTCGCTGCAGTCGACCGAGAGCGTTCGCACGGGGACCTGGAGGACGTTCCGGCCGGTCCTGGACAGAACAAAGTGCGTCCGTTGCTACAACTGCTGGAAATACTGTCCCGACCAGTCGGCCGAGGTCAAGGAGGAGGGCGACTACCCATCCTTCGACTACGACCACTGCAAGGGATGCGGGATATGCTCGAACGAGTGCCCGAGCGATGCCATCACCATGGTCAGGGAGGAGAGCCGATGCTAGACCTGATGACCGCCAACGCCGCCAGTGCCAAGGCGGCCAGCCTGGCGCGGGTCGAGGTGATCGCCGCGTACCCAATCACCCCGCAGACGACGATATCCGAGAAGCTCGCGGAAATGGTCGCGAACGAGGAGATCAGGGCGAAGTACCTCATGGTGGAGAGCGAGCACAGCGCGATGGCTGCGCTCATTGGCGCCTCGTTCATCGGCGCCCGAACCTTCACCGCAACCTCCTCCCAGGGGCTCGCGCTCATGCACGAGATGCTCTACTGGGCCGCTGGGGCGAGGCGCCCGATCGTTATGCCGGTCGTCTCTCGGGCCCTCGGACCGCCCTGGAACATCTGGACCGACCATATGGACGTGATGGGGGAGCGGGACACTGGCTGGATACAGTTCTTCTGCGAGAACAACCAGGAGGCGCTCGACCTCGTGTTGCTCGCCTACCGCGTGGCGGAGGACAAGGACATCATGCTGCCTGCGATGGTCATCGAGGACGGCTTCATCCTTTCGCACACGTTCGAGAAGGTCGACGTCCCGGCGATTGAGGAGGTCGACTTCTACCTGCATCCGTTCAACCCCGACGTCAAGGTGAACTTCAGGAAGCCGAGGCGCTACGGGAGTCTGGTCATGCCCGACTGGGCCATGGAGTTCCGTTACAACAACATGCTGGCGATGGAGAAGGCGAAGAAGAAGATCTCCGAAGCCGGCCTGGCTTTCAAAAAGGCGTTCGGGCGCGACTACTCGACGCTTCTTGAAGCGTACCGATGCGAGGACGCGGAGGTCGCGCTCCTCGTCGCAGGCTCGGCGGCCGGCACGGCGAAGGTCGTGGCCGACCACCTGAGGGAGAGGGGCAAGAGGGTCGGCGTGATCAAGCTCCGCGTGTTCCGTCCGTTCCCTACCGAGGAGCTGAGGAAGGTCGCATCCACCGTCAAGACCATCGGGGTGTTCGACCGCAGCTATACCTATGGCGAGGGCGGGGCGATCTTCGGTGAGGTCAGGAGCGCGCTCTATCCAGAAGGCAAGGATGTCCGGGTCAAGGGATACATCGGAGGGCTCGGCGGACGGGACGTCACCGAGACCGACATGGAGAGGATGTTCGACGACCTCCTCGCCTGTTCCGCCAAGGGCAGATTGGAGAAGGACATCGAATGGATTGGGCTGCGCGACGGAAGCCTGAGGTGGTCCTGATGCCCAAGTTCACTATCCCGCGGGAGGAGTACGTGTGCAAGGGGCACAGCGGCTGCGCCGGTTGCGGCGCGACGCTTCTGGCCCGCTACGCGCTCAAGGCCCTCGGACCGAGGACAATCGTCAACGTGCCCGCGTGCTGCTGGGCGGTGGTGCAGGGAGTCTGGCCGCGGGCGGCGATGAAGGTACCGGTAATAGATCACGCCTTCGAGTGCACCGGTGCGGTTTCATCCGGTATCCGGGCGGCGCTCGACATCAAGGGCATCGAGGACGTCAACGTGGTCGGATGGGCGGGCGACGGCGGGACGGTCGACATCGGACTGCAGTCGCTATCCGGCGCGATCGACCGCCGCACCGACATGATCTACATCATGTACGACAACGAAGCGTACATGAACACCGGCATCCAGAGGAGCGGGAGCACGCCCCTCTACGCCTGGACCACCACTACCCCGGGAGGGAAGGCCGGCGACTGGAACCCTACGCCGAAGAAGAGGATCATGGAGATGCTCGTCATGAACGGCATCGTCTACGGAGCGACCGGGAGCATCGCATACCCAGAGGACCTGATCGCCAAGCTGCAGAAGGCGAAGAAGATCAAGGGGCCGAAGTTCATCCACGCCCTCTCGTCCTGCCCGGCGGGCTGGAAGATCGACCCGTCCAAGTCGGTCGAGATCGCCAGACTGGCAACCCAGACAGGGGTCTTCCCGCTCTATGAGGTCGAGTACGGCAAGTTCGCGATGACGAAGGACGTGAAGAACAAGCCGGTCGAGGAGTACCTAAAGCCTCAGGGCCGCTTCAAGCACCTGACCCCGGACATGATAGCAGAGATCCAGAGGAACGTCGACGAGGACTACGCCGCGCTCAAGGCGAGGTGCGTATAGGGGCAGGCACTCTGCCTGGAGACAAGATGGAACGGAGACTGCTTCTGGGCAACGAGGCGATCGCGCGGGGTTGCGTCGAGGCTGGGGTCTCGGTCGCTACGACCTATCCTGGTACGCCGTCGTCCGAGATCGGGCATGTTCTCGATGAGATATCCGGTGAGTCCGGTCTCTATTTCGAGTACTCGACCAACGAGAAGGTGGCGGTCGAGACTGCGGCGGCCGCGGCAGCGTGCGGCCTGCGCTCCTTCGTCTTCATGAAGCACGTCGGGGTGAACGTGGCGAGCGACCCGCTGATCTCCCTCGGCTACGTCAGCGTTAGAGGAGGAATGGTCGTCCTCAGCGCCGACGACCCCTCGATGCATTCGAGCCAGAACGAACAGGACAATCGCCATTACGCAAGGCTCGCGAACCTGCCGATGCTCGAGCCGTCGACCCCGGCCGAGGCGAAGGACATGACCGTCGCCGCCTTCGATCTATCCGAAAGGCTGCAGTGCCCCGTCTTCCTGAGGACGACGACGAGGGTGAACCATGCGCGTGGCGTCGTCCCCATAGGCGTGCGGACCAAGCCGAAGAGGAAGGGGCATTTCGAGAGGGACGCGGGACGTTTCGTCCCGATTCCCGCCTTTGCCAGGCAGATGAGGCTCAGGCAACTGGAGCGCAACAAGATCGCGGCCGAGCTGAGCGAGGGCTGCAGATTCAATTTCATCGAGGGGGAGGGCAAGATCGGCGTGGTCGCGAGCGGCGTCGCGTATACCTACGCGAAGGAGTTCCTTGCGGACCGCGCGATACTCAAGCTCGGGATGACCAACCCGCTCCCGGAGAGGAGGATCGCGGACTTCGTCCAGGATAAGGAGCGCGTGATCGTGCTCGAGGAGCTCGATCCGCTTCTCGAGGACGAAGTGCTGAGGATCGCCGGCCAGATAGGCATCGAGCTCGAGGTCGTGGGAAAGCGCAGCGGGCACCTCCCGATGGCCTTCGAGTACTCGCCCGACACCCTCCTGGCGCTCGCCGGGAAGGTCGGACTGGAGAAGCGAAAGAAAGGATTGGTGGCACCATCGATCATCCTGCCACCAAGACCGCCGGTGCTCTGCGCTGGATGTCCGCATCGAGCGACCTTCTACGCCGTGAGGAAGGCGCTCGGCGGCAGGGATGCGGTCGTCAGTTCGGACATAGGCTGCTATTCGCTCGGGATCAGCCCACCGATGAACATGGCCGACTTCCTCCTCTGCATGGGGTCGAGCGTCGGCGCGGCGGGGGGCTTCGCGGAGGCGACCGACCAGAAGGTCCTAGCGTTCATCGGCGACTCGACGTTCTTCCATGCCGGTGTTCCCGGGCTCATAAACGCCGTGTTCAACGATCACCGCTACCTCCTTGTCGTGATGGATAACCGGACCACCGCGATGACCGGTCATCAGCCGAACCCAGGCACGGGAAGGGGCGGGTCGAGAAGTACAGCCCCGATCGATATCGAGCCGATCATCAGGAGCTGCGGCGTGAAGCACGTGCGCACGGTCGATCCGTACGACATCAGGAAGACTACCGCGGCAGTCAAGAAGGGGCTGGAGAGCAATGAGCTCTCCGTCGTGATCGCGAGGCGGGCCTGCCCGTTGGCAATGATGAAGAAGGGTGAGAAGGTGAAGAGGGTCTGCGCTGTCGACCCTGACAAGTGCACCCTGTGCAAGACCTGTGTCGCCAAGTTCGCCTGTCCCGCGATGAGCGTGAAGGGGGACAAGGCGTACATCGAAGGAACCATATGCACCGGCTGCGGCGCCTGCGTCCAGATCTGCCCGAAGGGGGCGATAGGGGTGAGGTCTTGAGGTGCAGCATCTTGATAGTCGGCGTCGGTGGACAAGGCGTTCTGCTCGCTTCCCGTGTGCTAGGAGAAGCGGCGATGCGCTCCGGGCACGAGGTCGTCATGAGCGAGATCCACGGCATGGCTCAGAGAGGAGGGAGCGTCTGCTCGATGGTCCGGTTCGGTGAGGGGGTCATCAGCCCGCTCATCGAGTCCGCCGGAGCCGACGTGATACTGGCCTTCGAGCCGTCCGAGGCCTGTCGTTCACTGAGCTACGCCAACGAAGGCACGGCCGTCATAACCGATGTGAACCCGATACTGCCCGCGAGCGTGATCCGGGGGGAGGAGAGGTATCCGTCGATCGAGGCGATAGCCGAGGCAATCTCGTCTGCTGGCGCCATGCTCATCCAGATCGACGCGGTCGGTGAGGCCGAGAAGGCGGGCAGCCGGCTCGCGGCCAATGCGGTCCTCCTCGGAGCCCTGGCCGGAGCCGAGGCGGTGCCGCTCAAATCGACGGTCATTAGGGCCTCGCTTCTCGACAAGGTGAGGGAGAAGCACAAGGAGATGAACGCCCGAGCGTTCGATTCCGGGCTCGCTATCGCAAAGGCGACAAGAGCGAAGATCAAGAGACCTTGAGCATCTTCCATCGGCCCCTTCCCACGAGCACTCTCCGATACCCCTGAAGCTCCTTGTCCAGCCCGACGTCGCCCGTGTCGACCTTCAGGTTCTCTATCGTCGCGAGCTTGCTGGGCGACGAGACGACCAGAACGTTCTCGGAACCAACGAGGCGGACGACCGCGGGCGAGATCTGCTGATTTCCTCGTCCCAGGATGAAGCCCTGGGAACCGATCGGCGTAACGACTATCCTGGCGTTGGGATGAAGGGCGAGGATTCCAAGCAGCCCCCTCTCTCCGAGGTCCGTCCCGAGCGGCCTGCCGTCTAGGATCGCATCGACGCCGAGTAGCGTCTTCGGCACGCCGAGCCTGCTCGCGATCGCAGCGATCGTCGTCCCTGGCCCCAGGATGTAGACGACCCCGTTCTCGACGTTCTCTGCGAAATACTCGGCGACCTCCGCTTTCTCCTCATCTGCGGTCGGGCCCTCCACGTCGCCCTTCATCGGCTGCAGCAGTGAGCGATCATAGGGGACAAGGAGGTAGCCTTTGAGCTGGGCGCTCAGACGCCCTCTCCTGAACGCGTCCTCGTCGATGTCCATCACCTCTGCTTCCTTGACGTCGGCCTTGCCTTGAATGAAGTCGGCGAGGAGGACCCCCGCTTCCTTCGGTGAATTGCCGAAGACCGCTGAGTGCATCTTCACGCCAGAAGGCACTCCGATGACTGGGATCGACTCGTCGACCGATTGGAGTATGTCCCTCGCCGTCCCGTCGCCGCCTGAGAAGACGAGCATCTCCGCGTGGTTCTCGAGGAGGCGCTGCGCCCCCGCGATCGTGTCTTCGGCGGTGGTCTCCTTGCCCGGACGGTAGACGACCTCGCATTTCAGACCGAGGCGGTCCAATACGGACGCCCCCATTTCTCCTCCGCAGGTCATGAGCTCCACGGTCGAAAGGACACCAGCGGCCATGAGTGCCGTTGCCATCCTATCCTCTGCCGTCCGGACGGCGCCCCTCCTGATGGCCTCATCGAGCGTTTCTTTGCCGTCTGTTCCCTTGAGCCCGACGCTCCCGCCCATGCCGGCAATCGGATTGACGATTATGCCGATTCGCACGCGGTGTCATACAGGAACACGGGATAATAGAAGGCGCGGTGGCGAGAGCGACCAGATATCACGGTACTGATGTAATTGAACAAAGGAAGGGCGGGCTGCAACGCCCGCCGAGGCCTGAAAGGTATGCGTTTGTCCGACTATCTCAGCTCTAGCGGGCTGGGCAGCTCCGTAGCGGGCTCTGCCCCGTCGAGCTCCCCGATCGACGCGTGGATCAGCTCGGCCTCAGGCGTCGCGGGCGGCGCCAAGGCCCCCTCCTCTTCGTCGATCCGCTGGACCATCTCCTCGATCTCCGGAGTGATCTGGCTTATGAACGACTCGCCGATCTGGAGGCAAAGCGAGTCGATGATCTTGATTATGGACCGGTCCATCACAGCGAAGGCCTCGGAAACCGGCACGTCGCCAGCGTACTGAAGCAACTTGTCGTTGTCGAGCACCACCGTAGTCTCGGTGGTCTCCCTCAGTCGGCGTATGCCCTCGCCGGCCTTGAGGACCCTTTCGTTCTCGTACGAGAACGGATTGATGGCGATCCCGAATGTGACGGCATCGAGCTCTTTCGAGACTTCGGCGATGATCGGTGCGGCGCCTGTTCCAGTGCCGCCACCCATGCCGGCGACGATGATCACGATGTCGCTACCGTCCAGGACCTGCCTGAAGGCGTCCCTCGCACGGTCCGCGCAGTACTCCCCGACCTCCGGGAAGCCGCAAGCCCCGGCGCCGTTCGTGACGTCCTTTCCTATCAGCACCTTCTTGTCCGCCTCGATGGAGTCCAGCTTCGTCTCGTCCGTGTTGACGGCCACCGTCTCCACCCTGGTCCTGCAGTCCTCGAACACCCTCTGTACGACGTTGTTCCCGGCACCACCGCACCCTACTACCGTTATCTTGGGTTCGATCATGCCCTTGCTGAGCATTGCGATGATCTGCTCAGTCCTCGCGCCCTTGTCCATTTACCCTAGGCCTCCTTTGCTAGGAGCAGGTGACCTAACGGTTCTACGACCGTGCACCCCATCCCATCTGACCGGTTACCAGCCAGCCAGCCTTCGGCCTGCACCACTCAAGGGAGAATGTTGACGGCTTCGCGGGTCTCGAGCACCTTCTTCTTCATTTCCTCGAGGTACTCGGGCTTCAGGAACTCCTTCCGCACTGCCTCTTCTATCGCCCCACCGGCGGAGGTGAAGATCCCTTCGCGCACCATCGCCTCTATGACGTACAGGGCCGCACGGGGCAGCTCTATCGTCACCTTGGCCGCTCTCTCCTCGGACACTTGTGGTCCTTGTGCCCCTTCAATGAATTCGCGGATTGCGATGCGCGTGAGGTGGGACCTTGATGCGTACTCCGGGTGCTTCTCTATGAAGCCGTCCAGGAGCTCGAGGTCCTCGCTCTCGAGCCTCATCGTTATTCGCTCTCCGTCCATTGATGACCACCGGTGTCTGTGACGCAGACCTGTCATATGAATGTCCTACGTCGATATATAAAAGTATGCCCGTTTGTCACACTTAGTCATACTTCTCAAATGCGATAATACTGGCTACATTTTTATCCAGTATCGCGAATGATTCATGAACGAGCTCGAGTCTCTGATGGAGTCATACGTGCAGCACGGACTGAGGAACTCCACACGACCAAAGCGGTTCCTATTGAAATCAGAGCAACTCCAAAGTCTGATTTGCCAGAGCATCACGAGGCGAAATCCTATTAATTGGTCACTATGATAACCCGGCCTAGGTGCTCAGATGGATGAAAGCTGGACGCAGATGGAGGCGAGGTGGCAGGAAAAGTGGTCTGCCGAAAGGCTCTCCGAGTCCAACCCGGATGACAGACCCAAGTTCATGCTGATCTTCGCCTACCCTGGCGTCACGGGATACCTGCACGTCGGCCACATGCGCGGCTACACGTACGCCGACGCGATCGCGCGCTATAAGCGCATGACCGGGTTCAACGTTCTGTTCCCCGTTGGCACCCACGCAACTGGCAACGGCGCGATCAGCCTGGCCAAGCGGGTGAGGAGCCTCGACTCGCCGACGATTGAGTATCTTCTGGCAAACGGCTGTCCTGAGACGAAGCTCGAGGAGCTGCAGGACCCGATCAAGCTGGTGGACTTCTTCAACGATGTGTACGTGAACGACTACTGGCGGCGATTCGGATTCCTCGCGGACTGGAGGCGGTTCACAACGACGGTTCGGCCGGAGTATGGTCGCTTCATCCAATGGCAGTTCAGAAAGCTGATGGAGAAGGGGCTCCTCATCCAGAGGCCCTACTTCGCGCCATCTTGCGTCAACTGCGGCCCCGTGGCGATCGATGCGTCCGAGACAGACCTCCAGCGCGGCGGCAACGCCGAGCAGCAGGAGTACACGCTTCTCAAGTTCAAGTGCGGCGAGCTGTTCCTAATGGCGGCGACCCTCAGGCCCGAGACCGTCTATGGTCAGACGAACTTCTGGATCAATCCCGAAGTCGACTACGTGAAGGTCAGGTCGGGCGACGAGACGTGGGTGCTGAGCAGGCCTGCGTTCGAGAAGCTCGGCTGGCAGAAGGACGGTCTGGAAGATGTCGGCACCATCTCCGGCAGGGAGCTCGTGGGCGCGAAATGCGTCGCCCCGGTCATCCACCGCGAGATCCTAGTCCTCCCGGCGGAGTTCTGCGACCCCGAGGTCGGGACCGGACTGGTGACAAGCGTGCCCTCCGACGCGCCGGACGACTGGATCGCCCTGAAGAACCTCCAGGATGACGCTGAGCGGATGGGCAGCTTCGGGCTCAACCCAGAAGAGGTCAGGGCCATCAATCCCATCCCGATAATCGACACGAAGGGCTGGGGGCCGCTCCCGGCGGTCGAGATCGTCGAGAAGATGGGCATCGAGAGGAGCGGCGACCCGCGTCTGGTGGAGGCGAAGAAGGAGATCTACAAGCAGGGCTTCCACACCGGCAGGATGAACGCGAATTGCGGCCGGTTCGCCGGCATGCCGGTCGAGGTCGCGAAGGAGCAGATCAAGGGCATGATGCTCGCATCCGGAGAGGCGGACGTGCTCTACGACCTTTCGGAGGAGGTCATTTGCCGCTGCGGAGGCAAGGTCGTCATCCGGAAGGTCCCGGACCAGTGGTTCATCGACTACGCGGACCCCGAGCTCACCGCGATGAGCAAGGAGCACGCCAAGACGATGAAGATCCTGCCCCAGGAGTACTATCAGAACATCTCCGGCGTCCTAGAGTGGTTCCGCGAGCGCGCCTGCGTCAGGCAAGGGAACTGGCTCGGCACGAGGTTCCCCTTCGACGACAAGTGGATCATCGAGGCGATATCCGACTCGACGCTCTACCCAGCGTTCTACCTCATCTCGCATTTCATCAACGACGGTAGGGTGAAGGAGGACCAGCTCACCGAGGCGGTGCTAGATTTCGTCTTCCTGGGCAAGGGGGACGCAGAGGCGGTGTCGGCCGGCGGGATCCCGCTCGAGACGCTGCAGGCGATGCGCCGCGAGGTCGAATACTGGTATCCCCTCGACCTGAACCTCGGCGGCAAGGAGCACATGACCGTTCACTTCCCGGCTTTCCTGATGAACCACGTGGCCATAATGGAGAAGAGGCACTGGCCGAAGGGCATCCTTGTCAACTGGTATGTCGTCGGCAAGGGCGGCAAGGTCTCGAAGTCGAAAGGAGGAGCACAGCCGATACCCGGGGCCGCGGAGCGCTTCGGCGTAGATTCGATGCGCCTCTACTACGCTCACATCGCCTCGCCTTTCGCCGACGTCGAATGGGAGGAGGAGGCGGTGGAGAACTATCGCTCCCGCCTGGAGAAGATCGCATTCTCGCTGGACGAGCTTGGCGGACTGGAGTGCAAAGAGGAGCTCACCGACCCGGACCGGTGGCTGCTGTCCAGGACGAACAGCCGTCTCCTCGCCATCGAGAGGTGCATGAGGGACTTTGACCTGAGGACCCTGGCGAACGAGGTCTACTTCGAGATGTACAACGACATTCGCTGGTACTCGAGGCGCGGCGGCTGCAATGGCGAGGTGACTCGGACCGCGATCGACGCCTGGATAAGGATGATGGCTCCGATCACTCCGCACATCGCCGAGGAGCTTTGGTCATGGTTCGGAGGGCAGGGCCTGATTTCGGCAGCGCAGATGACCAAGGTGAGACAGGGAGACGTCGACCGGGAAGCGGAGGAGGCAGAGGCGTTCCTCAGGAACGTCATCGGGGACGTGAACGAGATACTGAAAGTCACCGGCATCAAGCCGAATGTGATCCGCATCTATACCACCCCTTCCTGGAAGGCCGAGATCAACCGGATGGCGATATCGATGGCCAAGGAAGGGAAGCTCACCGTCCCCGCGTTCACGAAGGCGGTGATGTCGGTGGAGGACCTGAGGCGGAGAGGGAAGGAGGCGTCGGACTTCGCTCGGAGGATGGCGGAGGAGCTGCTGAAGCGCTCGCCCTCCGAGGTCGATCGGCTCGGCGTGAGCCTGGACGAGCTGAGGTACCTGAACGAGGCGGCGAGCTTCCTGTCCTCCGAGCTGAGCTGCGACGTCCTCGTGTACAGCGCAGACGACCCGGACGCGCCCGACCCGCACCGGAAGGCAAGGTCCGCGCAACCGAGACGGCCCGCTATCTACGTCGAGTGAAAACGCTTTCGAGGGCCAAACCTTTTAATTGCCATTTATCTGATATCCTCCGACCCGCTGGAGGCCCAGTAAACGGGACTCAACCGGATGGGTCCTACGACGCGTCGTGTGGGGAGCGGGACTGGCTTGGTGTTCAAAGGGATCGCAGACAGGGTCGTCAAGCATTACAAAGCGATAATCGCCATCTGGATAATCCTGCTCCTGCCCGCGGTCTATTTCGCACCGCAGGCGTTCGGAGCGGTCCAGTACGAGGAGACATCGATGGCCCCGGCCGACCTGCCATCGTCCGAAGCCCAGGCGTTCATTAACCAGAACTTCCCGTCCGGCGGGGAGTCGGCATCGACCATCATAGTCATCACCAGCCCCAACGTCCTGGACAATGCCACCAAGAACGTCGTTCTCGACCTGGTCAACAACATCAACTCGACAATCAAGGCCAGGCTCAACACCAGCGTCAAGGTCGATTCCGTCTACAACGAGACGATCATCATCACCGCGCAGCTCCTGAAGAGCATCAATCTGGGCTATCACCTCGCCTGGAACACGACGAACCTGAGCGCATTCATGATGTTCGAGCTGCCCAGGGGATACCAGCAACTATTCAACCAGACAAACCAGACGTCCTTCCTGCTCTACGGGATCCCGAGCATCCATCTGAATATCTGGAAGAACGTCAATGCCAGCGTGCCGCCGGGAACGCCAGTCCCGGTGATAGACTCGATGGCATACAACAGTACTGCCGCGACCCTCGGGCCGATATTTGCCCAGATGAGTCCTAGCCAGAGGGTGATCGCCGAGACTTGGTTCAACAATTACACGAACGCGTGGAACGCGTCGATCGCGATAGTCGATCCGGACCAGAGGGCGACAACGGCCCTTCCAGTTGCTTTCAACGGCTTCATCCATATGCCCTTCTTCGACGACGCCACGAGGATGTTCTTCCAGATGGTATTCCTGAACTTCAACTTCTCAACATATTCCAACTATCACGCCATAAACGCATTCGATCAGGCGATCTTCGATGGCATGATCGACTCGATGCTGCCTCCGGACGTGACGCCCGATGAGAAGGCGATGGTCCATCTCTACTTCGACTTGTTCTACGCGAACTGGAATGCCACCGCCGCGGCACCAAATGAGGCCGGGTTCCGCCAGATGGTCGGGACGACGGTCGGACAGTTCGCTGTCGCTGTCGGCGGGACCGAAGGTCAACTGGTGCTGGCCATTTACAACACCCTCGGTTGGGACCACTACAATGACCCCATCGCCATCACGCAGTTCGTTGTCGGCATGATCGCCTCTCAAAGCGGGGTGCAGCCATGGCTCGTGGCCGAGGTCGGCTCCTATCCCGCGGACACGCCGCTATCGTTTTGGACATCGATGTCCCTGACCCTGGTCGAGGACTACTCGCTCAGCGACTTCCCCGTGCCGGTGATCGGGGCGATGGTCAGCGGCTTCGTCAACACCCCCGGCAACACCACGATGCTGATCCCCCTGACCTACAAGGTCTCATCCATGGGAACGAAGGGTGTGCCAATCATCCGCGACCTAGTCCGAGAGGCAATCGGGAGCAACGCTGAGATCAAGGCGTACGTGACCGGCAACGACCCGATAAGCGTCGATCTCGAGGCCTCCACGAGCGCCGATATCGGCGCAATAGATCCGATAACCATCATCCTTGTGCTCGTCCTCATCGGCCTGTTCTTCGGCTCCTTCGTTGCCTCCTCGGTGCCCCCGATGGTCATCGGCGTGGCGCTGGGCATGAGCTACGCGTTCATCTTCTTCCTCACGTTCTTGATGTCCGTCCACTACAGCGTCCTGATGCTGCTCATCACCTCGATGATGGGGGCGGGCTGCGACTATTGCATATTCCTCCTCTCGCGCTATCGGGAGGAGAGGCGCAGGGGCCTGGACAAAGAGCAGGCGGTGCGGCAGGCGGTCACCTGGGCCGGCGAGTCGATCGCGACCTCGGGCCTGACCGTGATCATCGGGTTCGGAGTCCTGTCCCTTGCCCAATTCTCGATGTTGCAGTCGATGGGCATCGGACTCGCGTTCGGCATTACCATCGCGCTCATCGCAGCGTTGACCCTCCTGCCCTCGGTGCTCATGCTGCTCGGGGACAGGATCTTCTGGCCATCGAAGATGAAGCCCAAGGAGAAGAAGACGCGCAAAGACGGCAGCATCAAGGACGGCTACTTCGTCAAGGCCGCCAAGACCTCGATCAAGCACGCCAAGCTCATCGTCGTGATTGCTATCCTGGTCTCGATCCCGACGACCTATCTCTACTTCAGCCTCGAGACCTCCTACGACTTCGTCGCTGCCATGCCCGACACCGAGAGCAAGCAGGGCCTCGACATACTGGGAGCCGGGTTCGGCGCGGGCACGATCACTCCGACCCAGATGGGACTGAGCATGACCTACTCGGTCATCGACTCATCTGGCAACTTCTCCTATCCCGAGATGTTATCGATCAACAATCTGACCCAGGAGGTCGGCAACCTCTCGAACGTGCAGACGGTGACCAGCCCGACCAGGCCGATGGGCGATCCTACATTCCAGTGGTGGAACCTGTCCGTCTACCCGTTGCAGCAGCAGGTTGAGTACAAGGCGTTGATGAAGAGCATGATCTCCAGCAACGGCCACGCCGTCCTCGTTACCGTCGTCTTCAAGGCCGAGCCGTTCGCCAAGGAGTCCATCGACTCGATCAATCAGCTCAGGACCATGTCCGCCGGGATCGATGCGCAGGACCCGCGCATTTCCGCCATCTACGTCGCCGGCGCGACCGCCTCGATGTATGACATATCGAACCTTGTCCAGTCAGACTTCGGGACCATCGAGATCGTGCTGATAATTGGCATTTATATCGTGCTGATGGTCGTCCTCGGTTCGATGATCAACCCGTTGCGCTCGATAATCACCATCCTCTTGAGCGTGTCCTGGACCTTAGCCCTGACCATGGTGCTGTTCCAGTATCTGCAAGGGGTCGCGGTCCTCTGGATCGTGCCGATGGTGCTGCTCGTGATGTGCCTGGGCATCGGCATGGATTACGACATCTTCATCACGACCCGCATCCGGGAGGAGGCCTTGAAGGGGCGCAACACCGAGGACTCGATCATCCACGCGATGGAGCACACCGGTGGGATAATCACCGCTTGCGGCGTGATAATGGCGGGGGCGTTCGGCACCCTCATGCTCTCAGGTGGCTCCTTGCTGCGCGAGTTCGGTTTCGCCCTGATGTTCGCCATTCTGATCGATGCGACGGTGGTGAGGATCTATCTCGTGCCCGCCATCATCTCACTGCTAGGCAAGTGGAATTGGTGGGCGCCCGGCAGGCTGCAGAGGGTGGGCCGCGAGGAGAAAATGGCGGCGAAGCAGAAGGCGAAGGAAGCGAAAGAGCAGAAGAGGGAGTGAGCCTCGCTAGCCTTCATTCCCATCTCGTGTAGAGGTCGTTCTGGATCCGAAGCTGGTCCAGCACCTTCCCGACCACGAAGTCGACCATGTCGTCGACCGACTTCGGGCGCGGATAGAACGCGGGGGACGCGGGCAGGATCGTGACCCCGAGCCTCGCGAGCTTGAGCTCGTTCTCGAGCATAATCGCGCTGAGCGGCGTTTCCCTCGGAACGAGTATCAGCTTGCGTCCTTCTTTGAGCGCCACCGCCGCCGTCCTCGTGATCAAGGTGTCGGCGATGCCGCAGGCGATCTTCGCAACCGTGCTCTCGGAGCAGGGACAGACAATCATCGCATCGAAGAGGTTCGAACCTGACGCTGTCGGTGAGAAGAGGTCCGAGTCCTGGTACGTCTCGTCGGCCAGCGCCCTGACCGCGTTCGCATCGATGCCCGCCTCGAGTTCGAGGATCTTCTCCGCCGTGGGCGAGATAATCAGGACCTTTTCGGGGGGCAGCGCCTTCAGGAGGCGCACCCCGTAGACCACGCCAGACGAGCCCGAGATGCCGACTATCGTCCTCACGCTACCTGAGATTCTGCCGGTGGTATTTAATCCCGCCCCGCGTTCGCCCTTTCTGCGCCCGGGAATCGAACGTAGGTCGGACGGGTCCTTCCGTCCGCCCGCCAGCGGGGCCGGCCCGAGTGCGCAACACATATATAATGGAACCTAGTTAGGCGGCCTGAGTCGTCCGACGATTGAGAGAGTTACGCTCAATCAGAGGTAGGTAAGAATGGTTACTGCATACGACGTTCCCGCGGAGAAGCTGA
>JAJRAL010000189.1 GCA_028679935.1 Methanomassiliicoccales archaeon
CAGCGCCTCCAGATCTGGGTGGGACCTGAGGGTCTTCTCTACCTCAGCTAGAGTGTCGTCGTCGCTTCTGATCTCGAAGAGCCCTCTTCCACCCTGCCTCCCCTCGGGCTTGCAGTTGAATATCACCACCGGCACATCGTGCCTTGATCCAACGTCGATCACCCAGCTTGACGGGGCCTTCACTCGAAGAACTACGTCGAGCATGCTGACTAATAGATAGTTGGTCATGCTATGAAAAGGGGTCGCTTCGGTAGCGCCCGCGCTCTTTCCTCAGCGCGACTACAAGGCAGAATCGCGCCCTTTCCTGAATCCACACGACCATGATGACGGGGAACTTCGTGGTGATCTAGGCGACAAACCCCTTCCTCGCTACTCCTTTCTATCGCCAGATGTCCAGCGGGGGTGCCACCACGCCCTTGCGCCCAAGCCCGGTGCAAGTATTAACTATCCATAAGTCGGAGTCTTCTAGTCATGGCCGAGGAGCAGATCCTCACGCGCCACCCCACGGGGAAGAGGGGCGTCAGCATCAGCCGGGAGAAGTACGACGTCATCAGGCGCACAATCCTCGACTGCCTCCGGTCGAGGCCGTTGAATCACATGGAGCTCGCGAGATGCATGGAGGCAAGGCTCGAGGGCAGGTTCGAGGGCTCGATCCGCTGGTACCTCGAGGTCGTGAAACTGGACATGGAGGCGACCAGGACAATCGAGCGCGTGCGCACGACCGATGCTCAGGTCTATCGCATCAACGAGGGACGCGGGAAGGCAATCACTCGTCAGAGGACCCCTCGTCCTCCGCGCCCTCGCCCTCCTCGTCCTCGGGGTAGGTGAGGAAACTTCTCCATCTCGTTCTCCAGGGCGACCAGCTAGTCGAGGGCGACCAGGAGGATCTGCAATCTCTGCACCATCCACGGCGTGAGAATCGAAGTTGAGCCCACGGTTATGGGATAGCGCACAGTGCAGTGGATGGTGAACCACGCCTATCCCAAGCATACGCAGTAGTTATGACAAGAGAATGCTCTTGTGCCGTCAGCTCCCAGCGGCTCGAAGTGGAAGTGGCTGGTCGTCTGATACCGGCCCCTCTTGGGCGTGGTTCATCATATTGCAACGTACGCCCTGCATCTGATGCAGACGTTCGCCTGCTCCATGCGGGTGAAGCTCCGGCGGATCCTTCTCACGGCCTCAGAGTCCCAAATGGTCTGTAGATCATCATGGTTGAGGTCGCCGACGATGAGTTCGTCTTTCACACCAAGGTTCCCGTACCTGCATCCGCACGCTCTGACAACGCCATCGGCCATCACAGTGATGTCGAAGGTCCACCTGCAAGGACGCAACCTGACCAGGCCAACGGGCATGAAGTCCCATGATTCTTCGAGATCCTCCCTGGTGATGGCCCCGGTCCAGTTGTCGAAGAGCTTGGAGATGAAGATGTTGTCTCGCACAAAGCCATTGTCGACGATTGGCATTATCTCTCTAAAGAAATCGTCGGTCAATAGGTTCTCTATGCCTCCCCTTATCTCGAATCCAATGGACTTCGGCTTCGCCAGCTCCTTGTTCTTCATGAGCAGCTGCTTGAGACCGCTCATCATCTCCTCGTACTTGTCGACTCCCATAACCCTTGTGTATAGGTTCTTGTCGAATCCGCCAATGCTGACATAGATCTGGGTGATACCAGAGGCGAGTAGCCTACTAATGTTGTCGTGCTTGGTCAGCAGGATACCGTTGGTGTACATGATCACATGCTCCAGGCCCTGCAAGGCCTTCTTGTCCGTCCTCTCGAAGAGATAGGGGTCTGTCAGAGGTTCCCCGGTGAGGGGGTTCAGCACTAGGGTCTTCCCGCCCATCTTCCGGTACTGGTCGATGGCCTTCCAGTAAAGCTTGAGACTCATCACCCTCTTGGGGCCGCTCGTCTTCCTATAGATGCAGAATGAGCACCTAGCATTGCAGGACTCTGAGACATTGAGATTGAGCTCCATCGGCGCCAAGTCCTCTAGTCCTTTCCAATCCTTGGTGGAGAAGCTGCGTGCGTCCTTCTGAATCTCTACCAGCAATTTCTGGAGTCGTGCCGGGGACCGGTTCCATAACCACGAGCGGGTGGTGCGCAGTTTCGGGTCTACTTTGGGGGGTGATGGCATTTCTTCAGTCAAGGGTGCAATTCAGTAATTAAGGTTATGTCGCTGATGCTTCAGCCATAATCACGAAATAATCCATTGGTAATGGCGATGTACCGTTCATCCATACCAGCCTACGGCATGGCCGAGCATCTCCAGCATGCTCCCCATGATCCGCAAGGGGCGCGGGACCTCCAACGAACCGGTCCTTGTCTCCGTCATCACCCTCCTCGGTCTTTCCCTGGTTGACCATGGCAACCTGTTGCGGACGTAAGTCTGGAGGGTCACCCTGCCCTTGAAGTTCTTCCTCACCAGGTGTGCATGGTTCCTCCCCCATAGGTATCTGAGTCTGAAGTACCATCGGAACCTGTCCCGGCGGTAGGATCCCTCGCACCATGCGTGTCGCAATGCGGCCGTTTCTTCGAACCCTATCGTGTATCCTGCCAGGTCGACCCGTATACAGGCGTCGTCTTCATCACGGTGGTAGCGGAAATAGGGGTCGAAACCCCCCACGCTCCTAAGGGCCTCGGTGCGGAAAGACATGTTGCATCCTAGCATGACGGGGTACAACCCGGTGGTATCCTCTCCTCTAGACTCGTCGTACCAGTCGCCGTATACGGACATCTTGTTACGGCCCATTGCCAGGCTCCCATCCAGAAAGTAGGTAGGGCCACCCACCCCCCCAACCTTGTCGTCTTTGTAGCCAGATAGGATACCATCCAGCCAACCTGGTGCCACTATCACGTCATCGTCGATGAAGCATACAACGTCGCCGCGTGCAGTCGAAAGGCCGAGATTGCGAGCAGCGGAGATGCCTTCGAGCTTCTTCTGCGCCACCAATCTTACCTTGCCATGGCGCTGCCATTCCTCGATCAATTGCCTCGTGCCGTCGTTGGAAGGGCCATCGACTATTATTATCTCAGAAGGTTCATCATCGAGCTTCTGCAGTGAGTCGTAGCACTTTAGCAACCATTCCTTGCGGTTGTAGGTGCATATGACCACCGATGCCTTCAAAGAGGATTCCATGCAACTACCGATTCCTGGGGTTAGAACTAATCAATCTTGCACTTAAAAAAGGTCCTGACCTATGCCGAGGACCTACCGGGGAACAATAACACGCTCGTGATGTTCGGCAGCTTCGTCGTGACGCGAGGACAAACCCTTTCTGCTCTCTCCTCTCGCCTCTAGCCGCGCCCATGGCGGGCGAAGCGCTCACTCGTCTGAGGTCTCCATGCCCTCTTCCACTTCATCCTCGTCCTCGGGGAAGGTGAGGAACTCCTCCATCTCGTTCTCCAGGGCGACGAGCGTCTCCAGGGCCTTCTTCTTCTGCCCCTTCTCCACCATCTCCCTGATCTCCGACACGGTGTCGAGGATGCGGATCATCTCTTCGTCTATCTCATCGAACATCACGTAGAGGCTCTGCACGGCGATCCCTCGCCTCCGGATTGGACATCGGAGGCTAAATAACGAACGCACCCGGCGATCTCAGAGGCCGGGCTCGATGACGTACTTGCAGAAGTTGTAGCTCGTGCCGAATGTCTCCGCCTTCGTCACCCTGGCCGGCACGCCCATACGCTTCTCGAAGATCGCCTCGAGGATTCCCTCGTTCATCAGGCAGAGCGTCTTGCCAACGTCCGGCGCCTTGGAACAGTCGTACTCGTCCTTGATGATCAACGTCACCGGATGGAGCGCGTACACGTTGACCTCGCCGAGCTCGTGCGTCTTGAAGAACTCCTTGACCTCGGTGATGATGCCCTCGGGCGTGTTCGACTTCATCCTTTTGGATATCTCCGTCCCGATCTGGCGGCCGATATCCTTGAGCACGGGATCCATGTTGAAGCCGATCGCCTCCATGCCGATGACGATCGAGCGGATGACGCCCTTGAGGAAGCTGCTCGGCGTGCCGATGCTGCGGGCAATCGTGTTCTCGACCTGCCGGAGAAGGTCCTCGCGCGGGACGACCGAGCTCCCGACCGGCCTGGAGACCAGGTAGAATATCTTGCGGCGATTGTCCTCCGGATCGTCGCGGAAGGCGATCAACCCCTCCTTCACCATCTTGTCAAGGTGCACCGAGAGCGTCGACTGCGCCTTGCCTGTCAACTGCGCGATCTCGCTCAGGCTCAGGTCCCGGCGCTGCAGCTCGCTGAGGATCTTCTGCCTGACCGGGTTGGATATCTGCCGTAGGCCGGCCGACGTCGAATAGACATCAAATGAATCGGTCTTCCTCTCGTTCATGGCCCAGGACCAGGAGATTCTAATGCAGTTGACTCTATTAAATAGATAGTCATTCGGCGGGGCAAGCCTTTACTATGGCCATGCAGGTTTACACCCCGGTGAGCGGCTGAGGATCCTGACTGGCGAGGGGCCCAGGGAGATGAGGGCGCTATGGCTCGAGGGGCGCGAGGTCAAGATGATAGACCAGCGCCTCCTGCCCTACCGGCTTGAGATCCTGGTGATCCGATCGGCCGGGGAGATGGCCGAGGCGATCAGGAACATGACGGTGCGAGGCGCTCCGGCGATAGGCGCCTCGGCGGCCTTCGGCATGGCCCTTGCCGACATGCGAGGTGACGACATCGCGGAGGCGGCGAAGACGCTCAAATCCGCCCGGCCCACCGCCCACGACCTATTCTTCGCGGTCGACTTCATGCTGGAGAGGATCGGCGCTGGCGAGGACGCAGCAATCACCGCGCAGCGCTACACGGACAACATCGTCGCCAAGTGCCTGATGATCGGTGAGAACGGCGCCAGACTTATTCCAGATGGCGCCAAGATAATGACCCACTGCAACGCCGGGGCCCTGGCCACGGTGGACCATGGCACCGCCCTGGCGCCGATGCGGGTCGCCCACCGTCACGGCAAGAAGATATTCGTCTACGTCTCCGAGACGAGGCCGCGGCTCCAGGGAATGAAGCTCACCGCCTACGAACTACTGAACGAGGGCATACCCCACGCGATCATTGTCGACGGGGCGTCAGGCCACTTCATGCGAAAAGGTGTCGACTTGATCATCGTCGGCGCGGACCGAATCGCTCTCAACGGGGATTTCGCGAACAAGATCGGCACGTTCGAGAAGGCGGTGCTGGCAAAAGAGCTCGGGGTACCGTTGTACGTCGCCGCGCCGATCTCGACCTTCGACTTCAAGACGGAGACCGGCGAGGGCATCGTGATCGAGGACAGGGGCGAGGAGGAGGTCACCGACGTGAACGGTGACCGTATCGCTCCGATCGGATGCAAGGCGCTGAACCCGGCCTTCGACATGACGCCGAACCGGTATGTCACAGGCTTCATCACGGAGATCGGGGTCCTGAGGCCGGACGAGATCACAAGGGTGATGGGGGCAAGGATATGAAGATCGAATGGGAGCTGAGGAGGGACATCGTCCACTACGGCAGGCTGCTCTACGAGAGGCGGCTGACCGCCGGCACGTCTGGCAACATTTCGGTTCGCCTGAACGACAACGCCATGCTAATCACCCCGACCGGGGCCTGCAAGGGAATGCTCCGCGAGTTCGACCTGATCAAGGTCGACATCTGGACGGGAAGGACGACCAGCGAGGGCCGGCCGTCGATGGAGACGCCATTCCACCTGGCCGCATACCGGACCAGGAAGGACGTGGGGGCGGTCATCCACTGCCACCCGGTCTTCGCGACGATGCTCGCCTGCTCGAACATCCCACCGAGGACCGACCTGACGCCGGAGGGGCTGATGGTCTTGAAGGATGTGCCGGTCGTCCCGTATGCCACGCCTGGCTCTGAGGACTTGGCCAAGAACATCGGGGAGGCGTTGGGCGACTCGAAGGCCTGCCTGCTGCAGAATCACGGCGCGATGGCCTTCGGAAGGTCGGTCGAGGAGGCGTACTATCGGGTTGAGACCCTCGAGATGATGTGCGAGCTGACCGTCCGCTGCGATCACTACAAGGGCCTCAGACCCCTCCCGCCAGAGGAGAAGGCGAAGATACTGGCAATGATGAAGGAAAGGTGATCCGATGATCATAGTCACCAAGTGGTTCGGGGTCTTCCTCTGCGACAAGGAGAAGGTCAGGAGGCACACGCTCTTCGAGAAGGACCCGAAGGCGATAGCGCAGAAACTGGCGCTCGTCCAGAGGGGCGAGATACTGCCGGAGGAGCAGGCGTTCGCCGGCAAGAGGGTGCTGGTCGCCGACGCCCGCCTCTCCAAGCTGGGCAAGCCGGTCGTCTACGACTCCTCGTACATCAAGGGCGAGGACTACGGCTACTCGGCCGAGCTGATGCAGTCAGTGATGGTCGAGCTGGGCAAGGTGCGGACCAGGGAGCCGATTCGGCCCGACCGCCACGTCGTCCAGGCCATAAGGGCGATCGACGACCTGAACGAGGCGATAAACGTCATGAGCGAGCGGCTGCACGAGTGGTACGGCCTCCATTTCCCTGAGCTGGCCGACTATACCAAGGAGCTTGAGTATGCCAGGCTCATCGCGGAGAAGGGCCAGAGGGACGAGGTGATGCAGGTGCTAGACCTGCGCCTTGAATCGGTCGGCGCGGAATTGCTCGCTGAGGACGTGGACGTGCTGCGGGAGGTGGCCGCCGCGCTGACCAGCCTCTACAAGGCGAAGGAGGACCTGGAGAAGTACGTCTCGGTCCGGATGCAGGAGACCGCCCCGAACCTGACGGCGCTGCTCTCGGCGAACCTTGGCGCTAGGCTGATCTCTCTCGCTGGCGGACTGCAGAGGCTCGCGACGCTTCCGTCCTCGACCATCCAATTGCTTGGCGCGGAGAAGGCGATGTTCATGCACCTCCGCTCGGGCAAGGCACCGCCGAAGCACGGCATCATCTTCCAGCATCCGGCGATACACAGAGCTCCCTACTGGCAGAGGGGAAAGGTCTCCAGGTCGCTGGCCGCCAAGGCGACGATCGCGGCGAGGGTCGACTTCTACAAGGGCGAGTTCATCGGGGAGAGGCTCAAGGCCGAGATGGATAGGAGGGTCGAGGAGATAGCCAAGAAGTACCCCGAACCCCCAAAGAGGACTAGGGCGCCTCAGCAGCAGCGCGGCCACCGCCCCGGGCAGTACAAGCGCGGCTGATGGCCAGCCATCGGGACAGGGACGCCGGATGGGATAACCTATATCTACCCGCCTACTTTTCCCTCACCGATACATTATGTCTTGGTCTCAAGCGGAGGTCCGCGAGCTCAAAGAAGGCAGGTACGTCAACGTCGAGGAAGAGCCCTGCAAGATCCTCTCCATCCAGATGTCCAAGCCCGGGAAACACGGCGAGGCGAAGGCGCGCATCGACTGCGTCGGTCTCTTCGACGAGAAGAAGCGCAGCATCGTACACCCGGTGACCCACAAGGTCCAGGTGCCGATGATCGACAAGCGCAAGGCGCAGATCCTGGCCATCGGCGGGGACGAGGTGCAGCTGATGGACCTTGAGAACTACGAGAACTTCTCCCTGGCCATCCCCGACGAGTTCAAAGGCCAGCTTCACCCCGGTGAGGAGATCATGTACATGGTCGCGATGGGCCGTCGAAAGATAACCAAGGTGTAGGTAGTCAAAATGGTTCTCCGCGGTGTGAATTTCGCCTTCGCAACCGCAAGCTTCGAGAAGGCGGAGTTTGTGATCGTGGGTGTCCCCTTCGATCGCACCACTTCCTTCCGGTCCGGCGCCAGGGCAGGGCCGAACGCCATCAGGGAGGCATCGTACAACTTCGAGCCCTACGTCTTCGAGCATGACCTTCTGGTCACTGACGTGGCGATACACGACGCCGGCAACATCGAGGACCTGGGCCACGCCGAGGACATGATTCGCGAGACCAAGGAAGTCGTGTCCTCGATCATCAAAGCGGGCAAGTTCCCGATCCTTGTCGGCGGCGAGCACACCATCACAATTCCGGCGGTGCAGGCGCACAAGGACATCGGCGTCATCACGGTGGACGCCCACCTAGACTTCCGCGACGAGTACATGAACAACAAGTTCAGCCACGCCTGCGTGCTTCGGCGCAATGCGGACCACGTCGGCATCGAGAACGTGCTGGCGTTCGGGGTCCGCTCCATCTCGATAGACGAGAAGAAGGCCAAGATGCCGGAGTACATCGACGCCTACGCTATCCATGAGGAAGGCGTCGAGAAGGCCTTCAAGCGCGCGCTCAACATGATGCGCCGCGAGAACATCTACTTCTCACTGGACATAGATGGCATCGACCCTGCCTATGCGCCGGGAACGGGCACCCCGGAGCCGTTCGGGCTGACGTCGATGGACGTCAAGCGCTGCATCAACATGCTAGGGCCTCGGTTGATAGGATTCGACGTCGTCGAGGTCTCACCACCGTATGACAAGGGCAACACCGCCGGGCTCGCCGCACGCATGATAATCGAGGCGATCGCGGTCGTCCACAAGCACCGTCACAGGAAGTGAGCTGGAGTCTTCGCGGCTTACTCTTCGAGGAGCCTCTTCACCACGCGCTCGCACCGATCGGCGATGCGGCGCGCATCCTCTTCGCTCCTTCCTTCCGCGTAGACCCTGAATATCGGCTCGGTCCCCGACGGCCGGATGAGCGACCAGCCCTCGTCGAAATAGACCTTCAGGCCGTCGGTCTGGTCGGTCCGCTGATCGGCGAAGGCCTCGCAGATGCGCTTCGCCAGGGCTTCCTTCCGCTTCTCCGGGACCCTGACCTTCCTCTTCTCCAGGCAGTATGACGGTATCTTCTTCAGCAGGTCGGAGAGCGCCCCCTCGACCGCCACAACCTCGGCCATCTTCGCCGCGGTCATCGCCCCGTCGCGGCAGTACTGGAGGCGTGGGAATATCATCCCCCCATTCTCCTCGCCGCCGAACACCGCCCCGATCTCCAGCATCTTGCGGGCGACTATGGGCGCGCCGACCCTCGTGTAGACGACCTCGCCTCCTGCGTCCTTGACGGCGGCCTCCACGCAGGAACTCGTCGAGACCGGTGTGACCACCGTCCCACCGTCGTTGTCAGCCACTATGGCAGAGGCGAGCACCGCGAGGCACCGGTCCCCGTGGACGAAGCGCCCCTCGTCGTCGATGAATATCGTTCTGTCGGCGTCGCCGTCGTGGGCTATGCCGAGATTCGCTCCCGTCTCCTTGACCAGCGCCTTGAGGTCCGTCAAGTGGTCCTCCGTCGGCTCGGACGGATGCCCCGGGAATGTGCCCAGCGGGTTCGAGTTCAACGTGACAGTCCTGATGCCGAGCTTCTCGAGCAGGGCGGGCGAGCATACCGACCCGGCGCCGTTTGCGCAGTCGAGAACGACCGTCAACTCGGCCTTGGAGATCTCCTTGGCGTCGACCTGCCTGAGGACGGCGGTCTGATAGCTCGAGATCGCGCCGGAGACGCTCCTCTGGTTACCCAACCCGGTCCAGTCCTGAGAGAGGTAGCTGCGCTCGAAGTAGATCCGCTCGATCTCCTCCTCCTTGGAGCGGGGCATCTCCGTGCCGTCGGAGTCGATGGCCTTGATACCGTTGAACTCAGGAGGGTTGTGCGAGGCGGTTATCATCACCCCGCCGGCTATCTTGCCTGTCTTGACGAAGTATTGCAGCGCCGGCGTTGGGACCGTGCCCAGGTCAAGGACGCTGGACCCAACGGACATGAGCCCTGCCATGGTCGCGCTCTTGACCATCGCCGCCGAGGTGCGAGTGTCCGCGCCTACTGCGACGGGGCCGTGCATGAACGTGCCGATGGCGCGCCCGACATCCATCGCTAGCTCCGGGGTCATCTGCTTGTTGACGACCCCCCTGACTCCGTTGGTCCCGAACAGACGCTCGGCCATCTCCTACCTTGCCTTGTGCCTCTGGGCGATTATCAGCATGTGGATGATGTCCGCGGCGTCCTTGCACTTGTCCGCCGCGTTCTCGATGCCGTGCAGGATGTCGCGCATTAGGTAAATGGCCTTGGGGTCGATGTCGGCAAAGAAGATCTCCTTCTTCGTGCTGAAGTACATCTCGTCCAGGATGTGCTCCTGGACCTCCACTCCCCTCTCGTACTTCATCGCGGCCTCCTCGTCGACGCCGAGCGA
>JAJRAL010000194.1 GCA_028679935.1 Methanomassiliicoccales archaeon
ATGGATCATCGCCCCAACATGTCGCACGCAGCCTCTACCATCGTTCGAAGATTCTGGATGCCGTCTCTTCTACAAACGTATCGAATAGCACCCCTTGCCAACTCCAACCCTCCCTCGTTCGTGTTCGGATCGACTCCACCGAGACCGAGAGTCCTGCTGATGTAGTCGAGCTCAATGGCTCCGGCGCCCGCGAGAGCTTCCTCGACTTTCAATTCTTCGCCGCCATCTCAATCCGCCGAGCCACCGCCTTCATCAGCTGCATGTCCTCGGGCGTGCGGCTCTGGTGAACCCACACCCGGTTGCACGCTTGCCTCTCTTCGAGCGACGCTTCCCACCACACCTTCGTCGCCATCTTCACGACGGGGTGGGTGTCCGGCAGGCGCCGCCCCTGCTCGTCCATGAGCGCGAGCTGGCAGCCGGGGCAGTCCTCGCGGTACTCGTGCGGCGTGTGTGTGCCTGAAGAGCTCACGCCGCCCTCCGCGTCACCCTCTTGGCCTCCTTGCGGGCGGCCATCCGGATGAACGTCGTGAATGGAATGTCAAGCCGCCCGGCGGCCTCTTTTACGAGGGCCAGGGTTTCCGCGGAGATGCGGACAGAAACGACGTCGGTGGTTTTTTCGTCAGCAGGGTCTTGCATCGCGTCCTAAACGTATGACAAAGTAACGCCAATCGTCAAGCCCTAGCGCGGGCGGAAGGAAAGGTTGGTCTGATGGATCGCCGCGAACGCGAGCGAGTAGAAGGCTACGCCCGTAGAACTTACGCCACCCTCGTCACGCGCATCGTCCACGGCGGCGAAGCGATTGCGTTCCTGGCTCTCCCGCCCGATCGCCGCCAGCGTCTTGCCGAGCGAATCGCCCTCATCGATCAGGGGCTGCTCCGACCTTCCGCCCACTACACACGAGAGGCGCGATGATGTCGGAAGGTGGCGACAATTTCTCCGCGCTCACGCCGGACAGCTTCGCCGCAAAAATAGCCGCCATCGCCGTTTCCACGACCGACATCGATCCGGGACCCGCTTTCACCAACGGGTCCTCGGTCGATCCTGAAGGTTTCTTCAAAGCTGGAGAGGAGGCGGCGGACGCTCAGCACGTAGAGGACGTCTCGAAGAGAGTTCCTCCGCACGATCTCGATGCTGAAGCCGCCGTGCTCTCGGCGGCGATGACCGATCCGTCCGCCATGGACAAGCTCGAGGGACTGCACCCGGAACACTTCTACTCCGAGGCGCATCGTCGCATCTTCGAGGCAGCCGCCACGCTTCACGCGACCGGCACCGAACGGCCGGACATCGTCCTCGTGGCCGCATGGCTCCGCGATCGAGAACGCCTCACGCAAGTGGGCGGTTTCCCCTACCTCACGCAAGTGCTCAACGCAGCGCCTGCGGTGGCGAACGTTCGGAAGTACGCCGAGATCGTTCTTCAACTGTTCAAGCAGCGAGAATTTCTCAAAGCTTGCCAGCTCGCATCCGAAGAGATCTACGCCAACCGTGACGTCGATTTCGCTGTAGGGTACGTCCGGTCTCGGCTCGAGCAATTCGCTCCAATCGACACGCGAAGAAAACTCACCTCTCACAACACGTTCGACCACTGGCTCGAAGAGGGGCCGCTCGTCCACGAACCCATCTCGCTGGGTCCGCTCGATGAGCTGACTGGGGGGGGTCCGGTGTACGGAAGTCGCTGGTACATTCTTGGAGCTCCCGATGCGTGCAAGACGCTCTTCGCGGTTCAGACCGCGCACGTGCTCGCCATGAGGGGCGTCAAGGTTGGCATTCTCGCGGTCGATGAAGAGCCGAGCGACATCCAGACGAGGCTCGTGCAACGTATCGGATTTACTAGGAAAGATGCCGAGGTCCGCGACCCGAAAAAGATTGCGCACATGCGCTCTGTGATGCAGCAGTTTGCGCCGATTCGGTATTTCGACGCGGGTGACACCATCGAGTCAGCTTCCGAAGAGTTATACAAAGATGCAAAAGGCGGAAAAGCGGCGCTTATCATAGACAGCGTACAGACTGCAAGTTGCGAAGCTTTGCTCTCTCTAAGAGAGGAGCCTACCGAATACCAGCGCGTCACTCGCAACGTTCAAGCGATCAGAGCGTGCGCTACACGCTATCGACTGATCACGTTCGCTACCAGCGAGATGAACAGACAGGCATACAACGACATCAGTAAGAACGATCCTCCAAGCCCAAAAAAACAAAAGTCGCACATGGCCTCCGGCAAACAGTCGGGAGCCATCGAGTACAGCGCTCGGGTCATGCTCTCGTTCGAGAACGCGCTCAGCCAAGGAGAGCTGTTGCCGGACACGTTCAAGGTGGCCGTCGAAAAGAACAAGCACGGACCTCGCGGCAACTTCTTCTACATCGGCATTGACCGAGCACGAATGATGCTGGCGCACGTGCCAGGCCCCGACGCTCAAGCCGAAGAGATGGCAGCGGCCGAAGAGCGCAGGCGCCAGAAGGCGGCCTCCGAGGCCGAGAAGGCTCGGATGAAGGAAGCAGCCAGGGAAGCCAAGGAAAACGCGGAGAGGGCCTCCAGGGCGCAGCGAGAGGCCGCGGACGACGCCGCGTGCCTCTTGCTCGTCACCGAGAGGCCGGGAATCGGAGCTCACGATCTGCGCGGCCTGATGGCGGCCAAGCTCGGCGGGTGTGAGCGCAAGCGCGTCGAGGAGTCCGTCGCTCGTCTAATGCTTAGAAATCTAGTGAGAGTGGAACAAGACGGCCCGAGGAAGCCCGCGAGGCACTTTCCGGTGTCGGATAAGGACTCCAAGCCGAGTCTCGAGGCTCCTGGGGAGGCTCAAAATGGAGATCTGTAATGATTTCGCTAGTGGGCGCGTGGGCGGCAGTGGGCGGCGTGGGCGGAGATCGACCATGGTGCCGCCCACCACCGTGGGCGGCGCCCACCAGTGGGCGCGCCAGGGGGGTACGGGGGGATTTTCGAAAGTAAACACACGCAGTATCGTTTGTTCAGTGTGAACGGAGCTACCCATGAACCTCAATCTCGAACCAATCAATCCGACCGGATGGAAGGTGCATCAGAGTGACCATTCCACCCACACTGAAGATGGGAAGGTCAGGGCCTACTTCAAGAATCTGGCTGGCAGTCTCATCCTCGAGATGGAGAGCGCAGACGTCGTCGTCGGGTGCGTGGCATGGCTCACCCATCCCGACATCCTCGAAGCGTTGTCGAGGAAACGGTTCGTCTCGATCATCGTTCAGAAAGAGGACTGGCTGCGTCCGGACTACAGCCCTGAGAACGAGTGGCGCGCTCGTCAGCGGGCCCGCTACGAGACGCTTCAGGGGCCATGTCGGGCTGAACTTGGTGGCCTGCTTGCCGAGATGGACCTCACGTCGTCGATGGAGGCGTTTGACGCAGTTCGGTGCGTTGGGTACCGAAACCGATCACAAAGAGATTCGATACCAAGGTCGCACCACAAGTTTGTGGTGATGTGCAATAAGCTCGAACATGGGGTGCGCCCGTTTCGGGTATGGACTGGAAGTTTCAATTTTACCAACAACGCTCAGCGTTCATTCGAAAACGCTGTAGCCATTGATGATGAGAAACTGTCCGCTGCGTACTTCGCCGAGTACCAGCAAGTAGCAGCACTCAGTGAACCTCTCGATTGGACGAGTGAGTGGGTAGAGCCTGAGTGGAGGATCGGTTCATGACCGAACGCTGGCTCCCCACCCTGCTCGACCCCCGCTACGAGGTCTCGACCCTGGGCCGCGTCCGCCGAGCCGGGCGGGTGCTCAAGCCTCACCGGAGCGACTCGGGGTACCTGCGGGTCAAGACGCCGCGGGTGCCGCTCATCCACAAGGCGGTGCTCGAGGCGTTCGTGGGGCCCGCCCCATCGCGCCGGCACGAGGCGGCGCACAAGAACGGCCGCCGGTTGGATAACCGCCTCGACAACCTCGAGTGGAAGCTGAAGGAAGACAACGAAGCGGACAAGAAGGCTCACGGCACCGCGCCCAAGCGGTTCACGGGGCACCAGCACACGGGGCACGTGGCGAAGGTGCTCGTGCTCTCGGAGATCGGATGCAGCTTCAGCAGAATCGGTCGGGCGCTAGGGCTTCATCGGTCGAGCGTGAGTCGGATTGTGCGGGGGTTGCGCAGGAGGGAGTGGAGGGCGGCATGACGAACGCGGAAATTTTCGCGAAGGTGATAGGTAGAACAGTTCGACTGTATCGAGAGGTTCGGGGAATATCTCTATCTAAGATGGCTACCGATCTTGGATACGCCCACTCTGGATGGTCTCGCGTCGAAACGGGAGAGAGCGTAATGACGGTTGTGCAGCTATTCAACGCTTCGAAGCTGCTAGGGGTAGAGCCGCACGATCTCGTGAAATCTGCGATGGGGATGATGTTCGATCCTACGACGAAGTCAAAAAGGCCATCCGTGAAGACAGGAGAAAGACTGGGAATTGTTAGATGTGGCAAGAACGACTGTGATTGGAACCTGCTCGAAGGGGACTGTCCTGACCACGCAATGCCGATCCAGGAAAACCGATGACCCGCACCCTCCCCCTCTTCTCTACCGAGCCTCTCATGGACCTGAAGCCCAAGGATCTGCGACCCTACCAGCAGCGAACGATCGCGACGCTTCGCAACATGGTGACGATGGCTGGCAAGAAGAGAATTTTGGCGGTGGGGCCCACCGCGCTCGGCAAGATGGTTCTTGCCGCTTCGATGATCCGATCGTCTACGTTGCCTGTCTTGTTTGTGGCTCACCGAAGAGAGCTGCTCGATCAGTGTGCGGATCAGCTTCGTGGACTCGGTGTCACGAACGTCAGCATCATGCGCGGCAACGACGAGCGATACGATCCGAACTCCACCATCCAGATCTGCTCGATCCAGACGTTGGCTCGTAGGAGCAAACCGTTCGTTGGCGAGAAGATCTTGATTTTCATCGACGAGGCCCACCGTGCAGCGGCCGATAGCGTTCGCGAGAACGTGTTTGATGTGTACCCCGACGCGATCGTGATCGGCTTCACCGCCACCCCAGTGCGCCTCGATGGTCGACCCCTCGGCGGAGACCTCTTCGAGGAGCTTCTGGTCATCGCGACCTACGAGGAGCTCTTCAAGCACCCCGACTGGCTCGCACGCCCGGACGCCCGCTCGGCGCCACTCAAGCCGTACCTGGATCATGTGCCCGTGCGAGGCAGCGACTTCGACGAGGAGCTGCTTGCGAAAGCGATGAGCACCGAGCCGCTCGAGGGGCAGATCGTCGATCACTGGCTCAAGTGGTCCGGACAGCATCGCGGGGAGGGCGTGGGTGTTTACAAAGAGGGCGAACGCAGGCGCACCTTCGTCTTCGCGGTGAACATCGCGCACTCGATGAGCCTGGCGGCTAGGTTCGAGAAAGTTGCACGTGTCGCACATCTGGACGGCAACACGAAAGAGACGGAGCGAAAGTCGATTCTGAAAGCGTTGGGCAGCGGAGAGCTCGAAGTCGTCTGCAACTGCAACATTGCCGTCGAGGGAGTCGACGTGCCTGAGGTGAAATGCATCGTCGCGGCTCGACCGACGCACTCGCTTACTATGCATCGCCAGCAGTCGGGCAGGATGATGCGTCCATGGAAAGGGGTGGTGCCTTTGTTGCTCGATCATGCCGGCAACTGGGACCGCCTCGGCTGTCCGTGGGAAGATCTGTCGTGGTCGCTGAAGTCGCGAGCGACACGCAAGTCGGGCTTACCGATGAAGCTCTGCAAGGTGTGCTTCGCGTACTGCGAGCCCTCGCGTGTCATCTGCCCGTACTGCGGGAGCGAGTTTCCAGCGCGCGACGCACGCGAGATGCCGGCCGAGACCACGACAGAGCTCATTGCGCGCCAGAGCGAGCCGGATGCTTTGAAGGCGGACTTCTTCGCAAGACAGACCGCCATGGCCAAGACCCACGGCTATAAGCCTGGTTTTCCGTCGAAATTATTCAAGGACAGATACGGCGTCTGGCCCCCGCGCGAGTGGAGCGACAAGGTGAAAGCCGAGTTTGATAAAGATGTGATCTGGCAGGACACCATGGCCCGCCGGATGAAGAGGAAGGAAGAGCGGGAAAAGCAGGAACAGAAGGAAGCGGCGGCGATGGGAGAGGCGCCTGCCGTGCCTGCCGCGACGGTCGACATGGAGAAAATGCGAGAAGCCTTTCGGAAGGTGGCGCCCAAAAGCAGCGAAGAGCGGGCGATGGAGTCCACTTTGGAAGCGATGGACAGCGATCCGTGGTCTCTGGCGCCCGATTCGGCCGATGCTCCGTTTTCCGACTGGATCAACGGAGAACTGGACAGGTGAAGTGTTCGTTTGAGTCTTGTCACTTTATGTCTCGGCGTAACGGTCTGTGCAACACACATAATGAACAGGTTAGGAGAGGAAAACCTCTAAGCCGCATACTTCCTGTAGGCGGCGCTCACATGGCCAAAGACCATACTGGGGAAATACACAAAGGAAGGAGGGTGATAGAGAGAGGTCCAGACCTTGTCGTGTATAGAAGAAGAAGGTGGAAAAAGGGCGTAAGAAAAGACCACGTAGTAACAGAAGTCACAAGAAGGTGGGTTGTCGAGTGTATAGCCTGCGGAACAAGAGTAACAACAACTTGGCAGGCGGTGAGAAATAGATCGTGCAAACCGTGCGAAAATAAGAAGTTTAGAAAGGACGACGTTCATGTTGTGTCGACTAAGGTTTTTTACCTTCTGAAGTCCGGAGCTGAAAGTCGAGGATATTCGTGCAGCATAACGGTAGAAGATGTTGCCAGAATAATGCAGATGCCGTGTCATTACTGTGGAATTGACGGAGGAAACGTTACATCCGGGCCTTTTCGCACATTCAAGCATAACGGAATTGACAGGGTTGATAATGATAGAGGGTACGAGCCTGAGAATGTTGTTCCTTGTTGCTGGGTATGCAATAGAGCTAAATCGTCAATGACTTATCAAGACTTCACGGAATGGTTGAAGCGTGTGTCTTTATTTTGGAGGGACAAGTGACTCTCTGGCAGAAAATCCGCCAACGTATCTGGCTCGCTCTCCCGCCCGGCTGGCTCACGATTCCGAAATGCAAGAAGTGCGGCTACGCTCACACCGACGACTGCTGGACGACCCCGTGTCCGCGGTGCGGAATGATTCACACGGGCGACTGGAGATGCTCATGAAAAGGGTCGTGATCGAGTCGCCGCTGGCGGGTGCGTTCGCTCGAAACCAGCGGTACGCGAAGTTAGCGATGATCGATTGCATCCGGCGCGGCGAGGCGCCGTTTGCGTCGCACGTTCTGTACCCGCTCCTGCTCAACGACGCGACGCCGGAGGACCGACGACTCGGGATGGAGTGCGGATTCGCATGGGCTGGGCAAGCCGATCTCTGCGCGGTCTACGTCGACCTCGGGGTGAGCAGCGGCATGGTCGAAGGGATGCGGCGGGCTCAGAACAGCAAGATCCTGATCGAGCGTAGAAACTTGCCTCCCGATTTGATGGCGCAACTCGATCAAGAGCTTGCGGTTGCGATTCGGCCGACGGAGGGGGCGCAATGAGTCTCTGGGTCGCAGTGCTTCAGTCGGACGGAGATCTTCCGCTCGGAGCGAGAGCGAACATGTTCATCGAAACCGAGAAGTGGTTCGACGCTCGTGCGTACGCTCTCTGCAATTTGGGAGAAGATGCTGTTGTTGAACTCTCGTACTTGCCGCTGGAGCCTGACATCGAACTCTCCTGGAGAGGTTCAGATTTCCGCGAGACTGGCGGCAGGGCGCTGTGGATGCGAGAGCGGGGCAAGGAGTGGGTGAAAACATGATGACCAAATCCGAGAGGGCGCGCGTGATCAAAGAAACCGTCGCGTCGTGCGAAACCCCAGAGCAGCTCGACAAGTTTTTGCAAGGCTACATCGTGGGCGCGGTCGCGG
>JAJRAL010000053.1 GCA_028679935.1 Methanomassiliicoccales archaeon
CGCATGAGAGAAGTCAAGGCGCTAAAGGAAGTGAAGGGCCTATTCGCCGAAAAGGCGAGCCCGAAAATCAATACACCGCTGATTGAACGTTCGTTCGACAACACTGGCTATGCTTAGGTTCACATTCCCCAGAAATTGTCCGTCTTCCGCTTGATGTCGATGAGCTCGTCCAGGACCATCTTCTCATCCGCGTTGAGCTCGTGCTCCTGTATCGACTTCACGGCGGACTCGTGGATGTCCACGTAGAGGATGTCCTCGACGTCGATCTGGCGTCCGACGGTCGGCCCCTCGATCGCGATCGCGACCTCCTGCCCCGCGACGGCCTCCTTCAGCGCGTCCTCGCCGGTCCTGATCGAGCGGATGTGCCCTATCTCGTTGCCCTCACGGTCGATCAGCCTCTGCGCCGTCCTGATGCGTCCGGCTAGGACCCTGACTCCGACGATCGCCGGCTTGCTGACCCTGAAGACGCAGTTCGGCAGTATCCGCACCTTGCCCGGGAACGCGATCAGGTTGCGCTTCGCGTCCTCCGATTTCCTCTTCTCGTCCATCGTCCACTTCTTGTAGTCGTCGATGAGGCCGTAGACGACGTCGTTCTGGAAGACCTGCGCTTCCTGGTTCACCAGCGCCTCCTTCGCGTCTGGGAGGGTCGGCACGTTGAATGCGAGGATGATCCGGTGCAGCGGGTCGGTGTACGCGGACGCCTCGGTCACGTCCCTCCGGGACACCGGCCCGATCTCGTACTTGCGCACCGGGATCTCGGCCCTCTTGCACTCGAAGGCGAGAGCCTCGAGCGAGCCGATCGCGTCGGCCTTGATCATGATGCCCGCGTCGGCGGTCTCGATGCGGACCCTCGTCTCCTCGGCGATCTCCTGCAGCACCGCCTGCTTGTCGCCCTTGATCACCCTCAGGGGTCCGCCCGCGACGACGCCCTCGAGCGTCTGGCAGAGGAGCTTGACGCCGGCCGCGGCGCTGACCTCCTGTACCGAATCGAACTTGTCCCTCGCGTCCCTGATCTCGTCGAGAGGCTTCGGCTTGAGGATCGCCTTGACCCGCGTGATGAGAGGCTCGGTCGTCGTGCCGAGCCCGATCGTGTCGCCCTTCCTAAGAGTGCCAGAGTAGAGTATGACGTCGATCGCCGCTCCCAGGCCCTTCTCCTCCTTGACCTCAAGGACGGTGCCCTTGGCCGGGCCTTCCTCCGTGCGCAGTTCCTCCTCCAGGAACCTCTGGGCAAGGCCGATCAGCACGAGCAGCAGGTCCGGGACTCCCTCCCCGGTCTTGGCGCTCACCGGGACCAGGGCGACGTTCCGCCTGAAGTCCTCGATCCGGTCGTAGCGGTCGGCGCTGAACCCCTCTAGGGCGAATCGGCCGATGATGTCGTACATCCTCGTCTCGAACTTCTCGATCGCGTCCTCGTTCTGGTTCTTGAAGTTAAGAATGAAAGACGAGCCCTTCGCCGATTGCCAGCTCTGGATGAGGTCGATCTTGTTGAGGGCGATGACGAACGGCGTCTTGTACTTCCTGAGGATGTTCATCGACTCGAGGGTCTGGGGCTTGATGCCCTCGTTGATATCGACGACGAGAACGGCGATGTCGGCGAGCGAGCCACCTCTGGCCCGGAGCGTTGTGAAAGACTGGTGCCCGGGAGTGTCGATGAACAGGAGCCCCGGCACGTTGAACTTCTTGCTGCCGATGAGCGGCCCGCAGACGCGGTAGATGTGCTCCAGCGGCACCTCCGTCGCTCCGATGTGCTGCGTGATCAGGCCCGCCTCGTCCTTCGAGACCCTCGTCCCGCGGATCTTATCGAGCAGGCTGGTCTTGCCGTGGTCGACGTGACCCAGCACGCTCACGATCGGCTGCCTGATGCTCATACGCCATTGGGATTAAGGAGAGTGTATTAGTATTTTTGCGGGGAGGCCGCCTTGCCAGCGATGCGCATCGCTTCGCTCAAGAGGAATCGAAAAATCGAAGATGAAAGGCGTTTCACTCGTACAGCCAGGAATCGACGGAGCGCTTCCAGTCCACCAGCTCATAGTCGTTGAAGAAGAGCTGTATCTCGCGCTTGGCGCTCTCCGGCGAATCGGAGCCGTGGACGAGGTTCCTTCCGGTCTGCTGCGCCAGGTCGCCCCTTATCGTGCCGGGGACGGCGTCCTGCGGGTTCGTCTTGCCCATCAGCGCCCTCACCGATGCGACGGCGTTCTCGCCCTCCCAGACCATGCAGAGCACCGGCCCGGAGGTTATGTAGTCGATCAGGCCAGGGAAGAAGCCCTTGCCCTTGTGCTCGGCGTAGTGCCTCTCGGCTAGCTCCTTCGGCAGGCGCATCAACTTGACCGCGACTGGCTTCAGACCCTTGCGCTCCAGCCGCCCGAGGATCTCGCTGATCAGCCCTCGCTGGATGGCGTCCGGCTTCAGCATCACGAAGGTGCGCTCGATCATGCGCTCACTCCTTCTTCTCTTCGACCGGCGCCTCGGACTTCGGTTCTTCCGGCTTCGGCTCCTCGGGCTTCGCTTCCTGCGCCTTCGGTGCCTCCGCCGCCTTCACCTTCTTCGCCCTCGACTTCCCCGCTGGCTTCGCCTTCGGCTCCGCCGGCTTCTCCGCCGCGGCCGCCGCAGGCGCACCGGCCATGCGCACGTCCTTCTCTCTGGCGTATGCGCGCGTCCAGGTGGTCCGGCGCGGGATTCGCTCCATGTCGATCTGGTTCTTGGAGCACTTGTTGGAGCAGAAGAGGAAGACCGTCCCGTCCTTCTTGACGTACATCCTGCCCGTCCCCGGCTCGATTTCCTTGCCGCAGAACGAACAGACTCTAAGCTCGACCATGTGAATTCAGCCTCCAGTGTAGTTAGCGGATGCCCAGCTTCCTGGCCTCACGCGACGTTTCGCGCAGCATCAGGATGTCGCCCATCCTCACCGGGCCCATGATGTTCCTGGTGATGATGCGCCCCTTGTCCCTGCCCTCGAGGACGCGGACCTTGACCTGGGTCGCCTCTCCGGTCATTCCGGTGCGGCCGATCACTTCCACGACCTCGCAGGGTATGCTTTCGTCTCCCTCTGCCATGTGAAGCTCCCCCGCATCACTTCTTCAGCTTCTTGATCTGTTCGGCGAGCGAGTCGATGAGCGGCTTCGCCTTGCCGGCGTCGACCACTGCCACCGATGCCGTCGGCTTCTCCAGTCCACAGGCGTTGCCGAGCTCGGCCTTGCTCGCGACGTAAGCGTACGGAATGTTGCGCTCCTCGCAGAGCATCGGCATGTGCGCCAGGATCTCTGGCGGCTGCACGTCCTCGGCCATCACGACGAACGAGGCCTCGCCCCGCTCAATGAGCTTCGTGACCTCGTTGGTCCCCTTCTTCACCTTGCCGGTGTCGCGGGCCAGCTCAATGATCTCGTAAGCCTTGTCCTGAAGTTCCTTCGGCATCTCAAACCTAACGAATATCGCCTTTGCCAAGTTCCTACCTCCTTCGGATGTACGATGACATCTTCATCAATCATCGGCTCAGAAGAGCAACGCCACCAAAGAACTGATTGTATAAAAGGTTTGTCGGATTGCCGCAGGGCGAGTTTCCCAAGCCGCGCAGGTCCAGACCGTGCCACAAGAATCTTCATTGTTCTACCGATGATTGTGACTCTACACCATGACGAGAAGAGATTTGATGGCGCTCATCGGTCTGGCGATAATGGCGATCATCCTAATCCTCGTGCTCTGGAGCTCGGTCGAGGTCTGGTATTGATCTGTCACCTGTGCACTCAGGATACTGTGACGAACTCCTGAGACAGCTCGTGCTGCTCCGGCACTTCTTCGTTCGATTCATTCAGGATGTTATTCATC
>JAJRAL010000097.1 GCA_028679935.1 Methanomassiliicoccales archaeon
CCCAGCAAAGTTGAAGTCGAGCCCGTGAAGCCGACGTGAGCTGCTCAAGCTTCTGCATGGTCTTTCGGATGCCCCACCATATGCGCGTGATCGATTTCTTGGCCTGGCGTCAGCGGGCTCCTCCCTGCCTTCATTAGCTCCATTGAGGGTTTGAGCCTGCGTTGCATGTACCAAGCGGCTAGCTTCATCGCGTTCGACTTCGCGGAGGCCATCCTGTTCTGCGCGAACAGTTCATCCATCAGTATGGGAATCCAGTGGAAGTCATGCTCGATGCATTCCGCCAGCAGCATCCAGTGCTCGGGCAACATGTCCTTTGGTCGGAAGAACTCGTCGTTCTTGAGATCGCCCAGCGGGACGAAGAAGAGCGGGACAATGAGGCTCTTGTATTGTCTGAGGTCGGCTATCAAATCGCGGGTCATCGAGACGTCTTCGGATCTCTCGCCAGGCATGCCCATGACGATGGTCCCGCAAGGCACCCATTTGTTGTCGTGAAGTAGCTTGAAGCTTTCCGAAACGACCTCTGGCCACTTCTCTGGCGTGAACGGCTTCGCCTTGCCCTTCATGTGTTTGCTAACAAGGTCTGGAGAGCCTGTCTCAATGCCAGTTTGGCCGTAGAGGAAGTTAGTCCGACCATCCTCCCTGCACATCCTGCTGAGGCTCTCAATCAAATCGGGATTTGCCAGTGCTGAGGAGAGGGCGAGATGGCTGAGCCCCAGCCTGCCAGTGAGCTTGAGGACCTCTACGAAGAGTTTCTCGACCTTCTCCCTCTCGGGCACCATTCCCTTCGCGCCGTATCTAAGAACGTCCTCCGCATGAAGGGTGATCCGATTGCTGCCGGAGGACAGGTTCACCTTGACCTCTTCAAGTATCTTCTCCACAGGTATGTGCCTGACCTGCCTCATGTTGGGGTTGCAGAACTCGCACCCCCTGCCGCACCCGCGGCTGATCTCCACAGTCCCGTTGACCGTTGCTCCCTTGATGGTCGGCATCCTTTCGATAGGAACGACTCCGCCGGTCACCTTCTTGGGCAGCGGCCGTCCGCTCAGGGCCTCCTTGAACAGTTGCGGGGCGAGAAGTTCGCCTTCCCCTTCGACCAATGTGTCGATCCCAAATGTCTCCCTAGTCGAATCGCCTTCCAATTGCCATGCTCCCGGTCCCCCGACGATGAGTCTCGCGTGGCTCGCCTCAATCGCAGGATCTGTAATGAGAGCGCGGAAGAAGTATGCCGTGTAGGTCTCCTTTCTGAGCAGGTTCGAGAATGTGCTCGACGCAGGCCCAAGGCCCAAGGGATCCGAAGTCGTGATGCCGATTGCCTTCGTGTTCTTGTCTACGACTTCGTCGAGGCGGTCCGGCGCGGCGACAGCTATCTCCGACCTCGGTATTCCTGATTCGATCAATGCGGCTTCGATCTTCCTGAGACCGCAAGGCGCGAAGCGAACTATGCCATTGTCAGATGGTTGAGCTGGGCAAAACAATTTCGTATAGAGCCATCTCGGCAACACTCTTGGGAAGCAAGCCGCAAACCCGATGAACATACTGGAGTTGTAACTGGACATCAGCGTCCTATCGGCTGTCAGCACAATCCTGTAGCCCGTCGATGCACCCCCCTACCGACTCTCCTGTGAGGTTCGAGCAAGCATGCCACGAGGGGATTTCCTCTTCGAACCCAGGTCGCAATCTCGCGCATCGTATTTAGGGAAATCGCCGGATTGAATTGCCGAGAATCGGTCGGGCGCCCACGTGCTCATCCCGCTACTTCATGAACGATTCTGATCGATCCGCTTGAAACGCACGTCGATACTCATTCAAGACGACGTCAGCTGTCCGGTCCCAAGAGAACTGCCTCACGCGCTCCTTGCCTGCGCGACCCATCCGAGCGCTGAGCTTCTTGTCATTGAGAAGCTTCAGCATAGCGTCCGCCATAGCTCTGATGTCACCTGACCTCACGAGGATGCCTTCCACACCGCTACGCACCAATTCCGGAATCCCGCCAACCCTCGTGGCGACCACCGGTTTTCTGCATGCCATCGCCTCCATCAGCGAGAGGCCCCAGCCTTCAGTCTTCGACGGCAGAACAACAACGTCGGCCTCTGAATAGAACCCGAGGAGTGTCCTTGGGCTCACCGATTCCCGGAACTCCATTCTGTCCCTGACGCCGAGGCGGTCAGCAAGCGTCTCGAACCAAGCCCAATCGTCCGTGCCCCGGAATCCCGTCTTCCCGACTGCAATGAGCCTTGCGTTTGGGATTTCGTCCAGGACGTACTCCATGGCATGGAGGAGATACTCCAGGCCCTTTCGCGGTTCGAGCCCACCAACAAAGAGGACGGTGGGCGTCTTTGATTGTCTCTTTGGGATGTGAGCAAAGTCCTCCATGTCCAATCCATTGTAGGTTATTGTCGAATCGTAGCCGAATTCTTCCTTCAAGGCCTTCTGCCAGTATTTGGAGACGACGAACCTGTGATCTGCGTGGGCGACCGCCTTTTTCTCGAAGGCCAAGAGACGCGGCTCCGCGAAATCATCGACATGATGAATCGTCCTGAAGACCGGCGCCGAGATCAGATCCTCATGCTTCATCCTTGCCAATGCCGTGCCCCCAACACAATCCTGCGCGTGATAGATGTCCGCGTCGCGAGGCAGA
>JAJRAL010000173.1 GCA_028679935.1 Methanomassiliicoccales archaeon
ACAGATGCGCGATCATAGGGAACATCGACCCGGGGACAACCCTTCTCAAGGGCACACCCGCCGAGGTCGCCGCGGACACCCTGAGGTGCATCCATGAGGGCGTGGACATAGCGGCGCCGGGCTGCGGCCTCTCCCCCAGGACCCCGCTGGCGAACGCCGTGGCGCTGACCTCGACCATTCGTCTGCACGGCATCGTCTGACCCCCGCACCACGTTTAATAGCCGACTCCTCAATCTCGCTCCGATCCAAATGACCGGTGGCCTGAAGAACCGGGGCAGGACCAGGGCCGACACGGACGAGAGGAGGAAGGCCGTGGAGGAGTACTCTGGCAGCAAGCTCGACTGCATCTCCGAATACGCGTTCGATCCGCTGCTCGCGGAGCGCAACATCGAGAACATGATCGGAACGGTCCAGGTACCCTTGGGGTTCGTAGGGCCGCTGAAGGTGAACGGGGATCACGCGAAGGGCGAGTTCCTTGTGCCCATGGCGACCACCGAGGGCGCTCTCCTCGCGACGGTCAACCGGGGCTGCTCGGCGCTGACGGTCGCCGGAGGGGCGAACGTGTTCGTCGTGAAGGACGAGATGACCAGAGCGCCGGTCTTCCGCGTCAGGGACCTGAGGCACGGTCACGAGGCGTCTTCCTGGATCGGCACCCACTCTTCCGAGATCATGTCCGCCGCGGAGTCGACGACGAAGCACGGCAAGCTCGTGGGGGTAAGGACTTTCCTCTCGGGCCGGAGCCTATTCGTGCGATTCTCGTTCGAGACTGGCGACGCCATGGGGATGAACATGGCCACCATCGCTTCCGAGAGAGCGGCGAAGGTCATCGAGGAGGGGACGGGGGCGAAGCTGATCTCCGTCTCCGGCAACCTCTGCGTCGACAAGAAGCCTTCTGGCGTTGACTACATCCTCGGGCGGGGCAAGACAGTCCTGGCCGACGCGACGCTCTCGAAGGAGGTCGTGGCGGAGAAGCTCAAGACGACCCCGGATATGATCGCTGAGGCGGCGTTCCGCAAGAATCTTGTCGGCAGCGCCCTTTCGCTCTCGATGGGTCAGAACGCGCACGTTGCGAACATGCTCGCCGCGGTCTTCATCGCCACGGGCCAGGACCCGGCGCAGGTGGTCGAGGGGAGCATGGGCATGACCACAGCCGAGGTAGTGGACGAGGACCTCTACATCTCGCTCAGGCTTCCAGCCCTGGAGGTGGGAACGGTCGGCGGCGGCACCAAGCTTCCGTGCCAAAGCGAGGCGCTCTCCATCATGGGCTGCCACGGGACAGGGAAGGCGAAGAAGTTCGCGGAGATCGTCGCGGCAGTCACGTTGGCGGGTGAGCTCTCGACGCTTGCGGCGCAAGCCACAGGAGCGCTAGCCAGCGCGCACCAGGCGCTCGGCAGATAATATAAATACGCTCACTCTCATCGCTGGAAATCATGCCAGTCATCACCTTCAGCTATCGAGACCTCGTCTCCTTGCTGGGGAAGGAGGTCCCGGCCCAGGAGCTGATCGCGACCATCCCGATGATGGGCGCGGACTTCCACCATTATGACGAGGTGGCGGATGAGCTTGGCATCGAGTTCTTCCCCGACCGGCCCGACCTGTATTGCGTCGAAGGCGTGGCGAGGGCGCTGCGCACCTTCCTCGGGCTCGAGAGGGGCATGAAGGTCTATCCGGTCGAGAAGTCGGGCATCAGCATGCGCGTCGACCCATCGGTGAAGGACGTCAGGCCCTATGCCGTCGCCGGGATCGTCAAGGGCGTGACGATGAACGATTACCTGATCAGGTCGCTTATGGAGGTGCAGGAGAAGCTCCACCTGACCCTCGGCCGCAAGAGGCAGAAGGTCGCGATCGGGATACACGACCTGGACAAGGTCACACCGCCGTTCGCCTACAAGGCCGTCGATCCCGAATCGATCTCGTTCGTTCCGCTCGCGAAGGAGGAGAAGATGAACCTCCGCGAGATCCTGCAGCGGCACGAGAAGGGCGTCGACTACGCCTGGGTTCTGCAGGGCAAGGACAAGTACCCGGTCATCCTGGACAAGCACAAGGACGTGCTTTCCTTTCCGCCGATCATCAACGGAGCGCTCACGGCCATCACCGAGCACACGAAGAACTTCTTCATCGACGTCACCGGGACGGACGCGATAGCGATCAACGGCGCCTTGAACATCGTCGCGACGATGCTCGCGGAACGCGGCGGCCTGATACAGAGCGTGCGGCTGACCGGCGCCTCGAAGGGGTTCACCCCGGATCTCAGACCGGCGAAGTGGGATCTGGAGCAGGAGGCGTGCAACGGCTGGCTCGGCCTGAAGCTTCAGCCTCAGGAGACTGCGGCGTGCCTCGAGAGGATGGGGTACCAGGCGAAGCCGCTCAAGCAGAAGATCAAGGTCCAGGTGCCGGCGACGAGGATCGATATCCTGCACCCGGTCGACCTGATGGAGGACGTGGCCAAGGGATACGGCTACGCCAAGTTCGGCACCGCGAGGCCAGAGGTTCAGTGCCTCGGAGCGGAACGGAGGATCGAGAGGATATCCGACCTCGTCCGCCAGATGATGATCGGGTATGGCTACTATGAGGTCACCACCCTCACCCTGACGAGCGAGAAGGAGCAGTTCGACGACATGCGCCTGCCAAGAGCGGACGTGGTCGAAGTGCTCAACCCGATCAGCGAGGACCACACCTGCCTGCGCGTCGCGCTCATCCCGTCATTGTTGGCGGTGCTCCGCAAGAGCAAGCATCGCGATCTGCCGCAGCGCATCTTCGAGGTCGGGGACGTGCTCGATGGAATAAAGAGGAGGAGGAAGCTCGCGGGCGCCGCGATACACTCCAAGGCCTCGTTCACGGAGATGAAGTCGCTGATCGAGGGGATCATGAGGGACATGAACCTCAAACCGGAGCTCGACGCGAACCAGCTGCCCTTCTACATCGAGGGGAGAGCGGCGACGGTACGAGTGGAAGGGGACATCGTCGGCCACTTCGGCGAGCTGCATCCAGAGGTGGTGACGAAGGCCGAGCTCGGGTACCCGGTGGTCGCGTTCGAGCTAGACCTGGAGAGGGCGATGGTCGGCA
>JAJRAL010000119.1 GCA_028679935.1 Methanomassiliicoccales archaeon
AGGTCATTCGGTAATGCGAGATGAAGCGGGCGACCGGCATCTGGATGAGGACGACCATAAGACCGTTGATGGCGAAGAGGTAGCCGACCTCGTAGACCTGAATCCCCACAACGCTCTGCGAGTAGACCGAGTACACCGACGACATCTGCGCCACGCAGACGAAGAGCAGCGCCGAGATGATGCAGAATGCGCCGAACTGCCGGTCCTTCCTGATGTCCAGCAGGTCGGTGATGCTGTACTGCTGCCGCGATAGGGACGAGCGCTTCGACTCGGACACCATCATCAGGATGATGAAGGTCACGATGATCGACGTCATGGCGGTGAGCAGGAAGAGCGTTGAGTAGCCCATGATCGCCAGCAGCCCTCCGAGGATAGGGCCGATTGTCCATCCTAGGTTCTGGCCGATGCGGAGCAGCCCATACGCCTCCAGCCTCCGGCTCGGCTCGCAAAGGTCGGCGACCATCGCGTTTGAGGCCGGGTCGAAGAAGGCGCCGACGAAGTTGCTCACCCAGACGAGAACGGCCATCGTGATGAAGGAACCGGACATGGCGATGACGATGCTCAGGAAGACGAAGACGACCGCCCGCATCCCCATCGAGCCTATCATGACGCTCCTGCGGCCCAAGCGGTCGGCCAGCTCACCTCCGAGCAATTGGCCCGCCGCCCCGAGGACGGCGGAGACCAGGAAGACGAGGCCGATCGTCGTCATCGAGATGCCCAGCTCGGAGTGGAAGTAGATGGAGAGGAAGGGCATGACGATCGAGAAGCCAGTGGCCGAGATGATCCTCCCGACGAATAGTATCCAGAGCCTTCTGTCGAAGTGGCCGGCGAATGCCGAGGTGAATACTCTCATCGGATTGTGGCTCATCTGAGACCTGGGTTTTGGGTGGAGATGGACCGGACTACAAAAAGCCTTGTACCTCGAATGTTCGTCTAGACGAGACACTGGACCGAGGCGCTGGACCAGTGGGGTTTAAATCGGATGCGATGCGATTGGTCGGAAGGCAATAGCGTATTGGGGCCTGGAAGGAGCCCCGGCCATTCACTGGACGGGCAAGGGGTCCCCGGACGACGCGAGAACGGATGATAGCATGAACGGCGGGACGAAGATCGTCATCTGCGAAATCCTCCAGCGGGAGGCCATCGCGGCGCTCCGGCAGGAGGGGCTGGAAGGGGCGGAGCTGGTCGCCCTGCCGCCGCTCGAGGCAGGAGGCAACGGCGTGCGCATTCCGTTCGAGCGCCTCTCACCGTCCGACGCGATCTGCGTGCTCACCGGCGATTGCCTTCCTTCCGGGATCACGTTGCCGAACGAATACCGCTTCGTTCACGCCCTCAGGACGGCCAGGGCGTACGAGCTCGTAGCCACGAAGGCCGTCCTCGACCAGCTGCTCTTCGAGGAGGCGAGCATCGTCCTTCCTGGCTGGGTGGCGAACTGGAAGAACTATCTCAAGGTCAAGGATGAGAAGCTCTTCCGCCAGGGATTCCAGCAAACAGCCGCCAAGATAGTCATGCTCGAGACGAACTCAGGGAACGGAGCGGCGGCGGAGCTCAAGGAGTTCGGCAGGTTCGTGCGCCTGCCCTATGAGATCGTGCCGGTCGGGCTGGATCTCTTCGCCTCGCGCCTGGCGAAAGGCGTGCTGATCGCGAACCTGATGAGGGAACAGGCGAAGCGCCGCGCCCTCGAATCGGCGATGGTCAGCCCTTGAACCGGTCAAGCAGGCCCTTCTTCTCGCCCTCGAGCTCGGAGAACTTCTTCAGCAGCGCCTTCTGCTCCGTGCTGAGCTTCTTGGGAACTCTGATCTGGACGCGGACGAACTGATCCCCCTTCCCCCTCTCGCCGACCTTCTGCAGACCGTTGCCCTTCATACGAAAGATCGCGTTACCTTGGGTCCCGGGCGGGATGTGCAGCGTCGCCTTCCCGTCGATGGTCGGCACCTCTGTTTCCGCACCCATCGCCGCGTCGGCGAAGCTCACCGGAAGCTCGATCCAAAGGTCCGCACCCTCGCGCCTGAAGATCTCGTGTTGCCTGACGTGCACCACGACGAACAGGTCCCCTGGGGGACCACCGTCCGAGCTGACGTCCCCCGCCCCGGGCACGCGCAGCCTCATTCCGTCGTCGATGCCCGGCGGGATGTCCACACTGAGCTTCTGGGTCCTGACCTGCTGGCCCCTGCCGCCGCACTCCGGGCAGCGCGCCTCGGCCAGCTGTCCCCTTCCGCCGCAGCGGGGGCACGGCGTGATGCTGACGAAGCGGCTGTACCCGCGCTGCTGGACGTTCTGGATCTGACCCTTCCCGCCGCAGGTCGGGCACTGGGTGAGCTTTCCTCCCTTCGCCCCGGTCCCGTGGCAGGCCTCGCAAGCGACCGCGTGAGGTATCTGGACCTCGCGGCTCTCGCCCTTCGATGCCTCCTCGAGCGTGATCTCGACATCGTATCGGAGGGACTGACCTTGGTGCGGCCCCGTCCTCCTCCTCCCGCCCCCGAAGAGCGCGTCGAACAGGCTCCCTCCGAAGCCGAAGTTGCCCATGTCCCCGAAGATATCGCTCACGTCCTGAGCGTGGGTGAAATCGCTCCACTGGAACCCGCCTTGGCCGAACTGTCCCGACAGGCCCGCGAATCCGTACTGATCGTAGAGCTTCCTCTTCTCCGGGTCGACCAGGACCTCGTACGCCTCGGAGATCTCCTTGAACCTCTCCTCGGCCTCCGCCTTGTCCTCCTTGGTCACGTCCGGATGGTACTTGCGCGCCAGGGTCCGGTACGCCGCCTTGATGTCGTCGGGCGACGAGCCCTTCGCCACCCCTAGGACCGCGTAATAGTCTCGCTTCTCCGCCAAAGGTTCACTTCTTCTCGTCGTCGTCGACTATCTTGTAGTCCGCGTCCATGTACGGCCCCGTGTCGCCGCCCTGGCCCTGTTCCGGCCCCGGCTCGTTCGGGGGCGGTC
>JAJRAL010000187.1 GCA_028679935.1 Methanomassiliicoccales archaeon
AAGCGGCTCGGCCGGGCCGCCCTCGAGAAGGCGAAAGAGGCAATGACCTCTGGCAAGTACGATATCGTGGTGCTCGATGAGGCGAACGTGGCCGCGTACTATGGGGTGGTGGCCGCCAAGGAGGTCGTGGAGGCGATCAGGGCGCGGGGCAAGGAGGTGGAGGTCGTGCTCACCGGGCGGAACGCGCCGCAGGAGTTCATCGAGGAAGCCGACCTGGTGACAGAAATGGTGATGCGCAAGCATCCCTACGAGAAGGGCCTGGAAGCCAGAATGGGGATCGAGTATTGAGCCTCAGCGCCCGGCCTTTCCTTTGTCAGTTCCCTTGTCGTTTTGCGAACCGTTCGATTCCTGGACGGCGCGACCCCGCAGGTACATCATGAACCGGGCCTCCTCGTTCGGCCTGATCTTCTTCAGCGCGGCCTCGTCACCGTCCCTGAGGAGAGCGAGGGCGAGAGGCTGACCCCTGGTCATGAGGTATATCTGCTGGAACGTCTCGTCGCTGACGTCGAGGCCGAGCAGGCGCCGGGAGTCCCGCTCCCCGAAGCGATGGAAGGTCACCTCGACCACCGTGCCGTCCGTGACGTCCTGCTTGAGGTAGAAACGGTTGTACGACGGCGTCTCGCCCCTGATGGCCACCGCGAGCCTCGCCTTCCCGCCCTTCAGGGATCGGTTGAGGTCATACAGGACGTCGACGACCTCCTGGCTGACCGCATGGTAGTTGTCGAAGCAGAGGAGCGCCCCAACCTCCCTAACGCGCTTGGGTTCTCCTTCGAGTCCGAGTCTGTGGGCGAAAACGCTCAGCGCCGCGCGGAGCCCCTCCGACGACGGGTCCTTCTCGAGATCGTGCCAGAAGAGGTGCCCGTCCCAGAGCGAGGTGGCGATCCTCTTCAGGAACGTGGACGAACCGTATCCATAGCTTGCGAATATGGCCAGGACCGTCGAGCTTGATTCCATGAACTGCGACGCGGCCTGGAGCTGTTCCTCACGGTCGATGAACTCGCTCACGCCGAGGGTCGCGTTCGAGATCACTACCCGGGACGCGGGCGGCAGCCTCATCTCGCCCCCGATGGCGTCGGCGATGCCAAGGGGCGGGATGTCCGGGCGCTGCGTCAGCAGCTCCCTGAATCCGACGGTTCTCCTGCCTCGGTCATCGATGACGTCAATCGTATCCGGGGTCAGCTCCTTGATTATCTCCGCCGCGCGCTCGAGCCCCGCAGGCGTCAACCGATAGTAGATCAGCCTTCTCTCCTTGCCGGTGACCCTGCCCTTCTCTTGTTCCATGAGGCCCGCTTGGACCAGTGGCGTGAGCGTCCTGGTGACGTGCGTCCGGTTCAGGCCCAGGGCGGAGGCGATGCCCTCCTGAGTCGAAGCATCGGACGGCTGATCGCGGATCTGTTCGCCCCTCAGTCCGTAGAGATGAAGTATCGCCCTATCCCTAGTTGGCAGCATCAAGTGAATCCGTGTCCCGTAGGGTCGCCCGGTCGGATCTTCGCCGTCTTCTCGCGCCGTTCCATCGCCGGCTAGGGTCTGGCCCCTCCGCGCGGTATCCCACGACCGGTAATTACCACAATACGGTTTTATAACCTCTAGGGGGTAACCTCATGCGTCGAGTCTATAGCGAGTACTCCGAGGCATGGACATGTCTAGCATCAAGAAGAAGTTCAAGTGGAGCCGCAAGGGCGTCTCCGAGATAATCGGCAACATCCTGATCCTGGGGATCACCGTGACGCTTTTCTCGAGCATCATGTACTTCGTGGCGTCCATGCCCCCGCCCCAGGAGAACGCCTATGCGGACTTCTCCGTGCAGCCTCGCTGGGTCCACGATATGCAGGTGACCCTGAACATAACGCATATTGGCGGCCAGGAGCTCAAGAACTCGACAACCAGAATGATTCTCACACTGAATGGCATCCAGTATGTCCAGTACATCACCGATAGTTCGCCATCGATCGGCACAACTTGGACCACTGGCGAGACGTGGAGATACTCAGTACCCCTGCTCCTAGGGGAGAATCCCTACGGGACCCTCAACGTCATGGTCATCGACACCGAGAAGGGCAATGTCGTCTGGAGCGGCGCCGTGGCCGGCGGAACGGTCGGCGCTGGCGTGAAGCCGATCATCAGCGCTAGGGGTACCTCCCCATCACCATCCTACACCGGGGACCAGGTATGGCTCTACGCGACGGTGACCGACCCGGACGGCGACCTGAACATGAGCTCCGTCTTCATCGATCTGTCCTCGATCGGCTACGGGTCCCACGTGAAGATGAACAGCTCGTACGGGGACAACATCTTCAGGGTTGGTCCCTATACCGCGGACATCAGCTGGAACGGCAAGACCGTCATCATCAACGCGACCGACCTGAATCACCACTCGGAGACCGGCCTGCTCACCCTTACGATCTACCCGAAGCAGGGCCAGGGCGGTGGCGACCAGTACGGCCCGTACTACAACTACTCCCATTACCTCATCAATGGCACCTATCCGCCCGACGCGACCGGTGGCGAGGCAGGCTCAGGTAGCGGCACGACCTTCTATTACATAAGGCGCGCCTCGGACCTCACAATCACGAAGGATTTCGATCCCGGTGAGAGGGTCCTGATCGAGCTCTACTCGAACGCCCTCAGCAACCTCGCGCTCGAGAACTCGTTCGCCATCTACCACCCGATAACCGGAGACGAGATCTATCCGCAGACCAAGCTAGTGGATGCGTTCCAATATGGCGGCATCTATGGCACTTTCAACAAGTACATCTACAACTTCACCGCGCCGGGTGACCCGTACGCCTACCCGCTCAACATGAAGTTCAAGGACTCCACAGGGATCGGCATCAACCTCGCGGACACTATCACCGTCTCGGGAGTGACGTATCCCCGTCTGGAGACCTACAAGCTCGTCGGCACGGACCTGGTGAAGACCACGAACTTCAACCACACCGACACCATGTACCTCAGGATTATCACGAGGGACGTCGACCGCAACTCGAACACGGTCTACCTTAGCGACCTCGAGATCTCCGACTACACTGGCCGGTACATAGTGAAGAAGGTGCCGCCAGCCTACGCCGAGCCGCCAGCGTACAGCGCGCCGATTAGCTCGCTGTTCAAGACGAGCGGCACTAGCACCGCGCGCATCTACGAGGGAACGAGCAATGGCCAATACTCGATGTACATCGTGCTCAAGGATGCATACCAGGGATGGTGGCTCCCCAAGAAGAACTCCTACACCCTGAAGATTCTGCAGGTGAGGGATACTGGTACTGGAGGCACGACGGCCGAGGTCTACAACCTCCTCAACCTGCAGGTCAACGTAACAGCTCCACTGAGCACCACCGACCTAGTCGCCACGGTCGGGTCGGGTTCATTCACCTGGTCCGCGTCCGGTGCGTCCTGGTCGAACAACCAAGTCGCCTGGTATTCGGGTGGCGAACAATGGGATGAGACTGTCATCGACGACAATCCGAACAAGGGTTGCATAGGCATCGCCATGGCCGACATCAGCGGCGACGGTAGGAACGACGTCGTGATCGG
>JAJRAL010000078.1 GCA_028679935.1 Methanomassiliicoccales archaeon
AGAAACGGTTACGTTCTTCTCTCCTTGATAAAGAAGAAGGTCGGCATAAAGGGAACTGGACTGGATGCAATTGTGATGCCAATGGCCCTGGGTCAAATGGCTCTGAACCGTGATCCCAAGGCCGTAGAGGGAGTAATCACAGATCAAGCGGCTGTTGTCAAGGTCCATGACTGCATATTCAAAGGGGCAAGCCCCGAGTTCTGCGTGACGATCTCACACTATACCGCTGACCTTGTTTGTGAAGCGATAAATCCGGATTACGAATGCGTATGGACCCACCACCTCAATCAAGGCGATCCATACTGCAGGTACATCTACAAGAAGAAGCAGGATAACCTGGACTTCGCCAATCCAGGGAAGACGATAAGTGTCCTCAATTTCCCACCCATGCCTGAAGAAGATCGCCTCGACATAAGGAACTTCGTACTGACACACTTCTGGGATGCCACAACCGAGGCTTTCATGGACCTGCGTGGGTCGAAGGTGACGCTTGATCACCTTCTGCCGGTTGCGTACCAGATCGGGCAAGAGATGGGGGAAGCCTTCAGGAAGGTCGATACTACGCCAACAATAACGACCGCGATGATAGGAGGGATGTTTGACATGTTGGGGCAGATGATGCACCAGCGGGGGCGCACTTCGCGTGTCTCACATGACGAGTTCCGCAAAGACATCAGCGAATGCGCTTTCCAGACGTTTCCAAATGAGATGTGCCGGCAGATGGAGGCGTTACTCCAGGGCATCACTAAGTCGGTCAATCCCGATGTCGAATTCTCCTACGGGTGCATGATGAACGATGGCGCACCCAAATGCTCCTGGTCAGTGAGAAAGAAGGGAACGATGCCATCACCCAACAACTATGTCGAGGAAGCCGTCTCGCAATCGCAAGATAATCTGTCAATCCTGAAATCAAGGTTGGCAAGCGGCGAAATCAGTCTGGACGAGTTCGAGAAGATCAGGAAGGTCATCTTCGAAACCTGACATCGATTCGCCGCTCCCAAGGCGAGTCCGTTGACCGACTCCAGGACCGCAAAACGAGCGAGTCAGCGAATGACGACATGAGCCGCCTCCCTGCGATGTCTGCGCAACTGAGGCACGCATCGACACAGACCACGGAGCGGTATTATTGCCGCGCCAGAGCTGAACCTGCGTTCGCCCGGGTCAATGAAGCATATAACTCGATCTTCAAACCCGAGCCAGCTATCAACGCTGAAAACGATTGAATTGAATTCAAAGAATAGTTGTCTGGATAAGAGCATGAGTGGGCTCAGCCGGATTCGAACCGGCGACCTTCTGCGTGTGAGGCAAACGTCATAACCGCTAGACCATGAGCCCAAATGGCAGCGTCAAAAACGAACACCAGATATTAAGCCTTGATGGTTCAAGGCGATTCCGAGCACAGGCGGCTGAAGACCCGGCTAGCGGCCAGCACTATCCAGTCGTCTATGTATGGCTCCCTCGCATAGGCTAGCAGCTTGAGGCCAAAGTACCCCGACGGCTTCTGCTTCGATGCGAGCCAATCGAGGCCTTTCTTCACGTTCGGCTCCGATCTCTCCATGCCAAGCCTGGAGACCGTGTCGAGAGAGGACAAGATGTCGGTCCAGCAGAACGGATACGAAACCGATTCCCAATACGAAGGGGTACGCCGGTCTGCGTACACATCCGACTTGAAGAACCGGCCGACAAGCAGTTCCCCTGCCCTCCGGATGTCATCGTCCTCGCGCCACCTTGGGTGGGCGGCGAACGCGCGCAGCACGATGCCTGTGACGAGGTGGGAGAAGCGCTTCTTCCTGTCCGGTTTGACAGGCCCGGCGGCCTTCAGGGAATCGCAGAAGCTCATCCCGACGGTCCGGATGGGGATCGCCCAGCCACCATCATCCTGCCTGACGCTGAAGAGCCAATCGAGCGCCTTCTCGACCCTGTTGTCCCACTCGAATCCGGCCTTGATCGTGATCTCCACCATTCCCGCGGTGTAATTGGGGCTGTACTGCGGGCCGTAGATGCCTCGGATGTCACCCTCGTCGCTCTGAGAAGAGAAAATCGAGTCGACCGCGCCTCGGACCGCCTGATGCCTGCTGTCGAAGGCGTACTTCTCGACGAGATCACCGAGGGTCCGATAGGTCTGGAGAGTGTCGTAGGCACGCTGCAACGCCTTGGACGATGGATACTTCCACGAACCGTCCTGGCGCTGCTTCTCGATCAGCTTTCTCGCCGATGGCAGCTCCCAAAGGCGCCGTTCATCCCCTTCCTTCTCCCCGAGCAGGTCCCGCCTAGCGAAGAACCGGACCGCCTCGCTCCTAGATTCGAGGAGCAATGGAACTGGATCAACGACCAACCGCGAGCGCCAGCCCTCGTTCACGATGAAAGATAGCCGGTCTGGGGATTAAAATCCGCCTCATTCGGTTATGACCTGGGTCGCCCTGAACACTCCGTCGTTGAAGAGCAATGAGAAGTAGCCGGTCTTGTGGTTCGTCGAACGCATCTTGACCGCCCGGATCCGCCTCTGGATGTCCGTCTCGCCTAGCTCGTGCAGCTTGAGCGAGATCACGCCGTCCGCGAGGTAGCCCTCGTCGTACTTATTCTCGAACATCTTTTCCGGGGCCGTCTCGGAGATTAGGAAGGTGGTGATGCCAAGGTTCCGCAGCCACTCGAAGAGGAAGAAGAGCTCCGTGCGTCGGTTATCGCCGATCTGCGCGGCCATCTCCAGGACGTCGAGCGAGTCGACCACGATCATCTCATAGTTGAGGGAGTGCTTGAGGCTCTCCGCGTACATCTTGAAGACCTGGAGCCATGTCCCCTTGGCCGAGAGCTGCGTCAGCGACTTGCGGATCAGCCCGAGGTCGAGGATGTGCACGTACTCCTTCGCCTCCTCCTTGTCCATGTTCATGGCGTGCATCTGCTGAAGGAGGTTCTCGCGCGACTGCTCGAGCGTCATGTAGACACTCTTGGACTTGTTGACGAGGGCGTTCTGGTAGAGGATGCTGTAACAGACGGAGGACTTCATCGTCCCCGGCGTGCCAGTGATGAGCACCACGTGCCCCTTCGGTATTCCCCCTTGCAGGGACTCGTCGAAATTCTGGATGTAGGTGCGCACGCGCTCGATGGGCAGGACTCTCCCTCCTGAGGATTTGCATTATGAGTTTGGATAATAATAGCCTTATCGCCTGGGGGTCGGAAGGCGTCACTCACCAGAATCGACTAGCGGAACAGAGAACTTGAACTCCGTGCCAGTGTGGTAGAACGCGTAGTACCGGCTGTCGTTCGGCAGGCCCCGCATCTTTATGCAGCGGAGCCAGCGGTGCACCTTCGCGTCGTCGAACTCCTTCATCTGCAGCTCCACCACGCCGTCGGCCAGGTAGGTCTCGCCGTGCTCGCTCTCCAGCAGTGTGCCGATCGGCTTCTCCGTGATGACCAGGACCGTGATGTTCAGAGCCTTGAACCAGTCGAACAGGTCCTTCATGCTCTCCCTGTCAAGGTCCGCCTGGGTCATCCCCCGGAACGAGTCGAGCGAATCGAGCACGAAGTAGTCGAACGGCATCTGGTCGTGGACGTTCTTGACGTAGCGCATCAGGATCTCGCGCCAATCGCCGGGCTCGTTCTCCATCCTCTTCCGCAGGTCGACCATGTCCACGACGATCATCGAGCCGTTGGTCGCCTCGAGGTTCAGGCCCATCCGGTCCATCTGCCGGACGATCGAATCTCGCTTCTGCTCCAGCGAGAAGTACATCGAGCGCTTGCCTGACTTCGAAGCCAGGGAGTGCAGCATCGAGTAGCACAGCGTTGACTTCATCGTCCCGGCCGGCCCGTTGACCATGATCACGTAGCCGACCGGCAACCCCCCGCCGAGAATGCGGTCCAGGCGCTCGTCGTTCAATGAGACGATCTCCAGTCCTGGATCGGTCAGCCCGGCGCCCAATTGCGGCGACAGCTCCTCCTCGAGCGCTGCCACCATGTCCGCCACTTCCTCCTCTGCTAGCATCCCTTCGCCCTCCGTGGGCGCGGGAACTGCTTGCGCCTCTTCCTTCGCCACCTTCAGTCCCGAGGCGGAGGCGATCAGGGCCTGCATCGTCCTGAGGCGTTCCAGGCGCTCGTCGATCTCGCGGTCGAGTTGCGCCTTCTGCCGCTTGCGCGCCTCATTCGCCTTGTTGGTGTACTCTTCGCTCAGCACCTTCAGCCGCTCGAGATCGCCAGCGACGCCCGATTCCGCGGATTCGACCGCGGTCTCGAGCTTCGAGGCAAGCGCCTCCATCTCGTCCTCGCGCTGCTTCAGGAGCCGCTCTCTCTCCCTCATCTCTTGGTCCTCGCTCTCGAAGCGCTTGATCGCTTCCTCGAGCGCCTTCGTGTCCTCCTCCAGCTGCTCGACCGATGCGACCACCGCCTTCTCCCTGGAGACGAGCTCCTTCTCCTTCCGGTCGCGGCCAGCGTCCCTCAGGGCCGTATCCTTCTTCGGCCCTTCCGGCGCGAACGCTATTTCCTTCACCGTCGTCCCGGAGATCTTCTCCACAACGGGGATCGCGACGGTCTCAGGGGTGGAAGGGGCGGGAGCGGACCTATTGGCGACCGGCGCGTCCATCAACGACTCGCCGCATCGCGAGCACTGAGTGTCGCTCGGCTTCACGCCACAGCCGCATCTCGGACACTCGAAGCGCTTGGCCATGCGCTCACTCACTGATTACCTTGGTAACCTGGAACTTGCCCTCGTTGAAGAGGAGCGAGTAGTACGAGGGGTCGTGGTTCGTCTCCCTCATCTTGACCGTGCGGATCCGCCTTTGCGTCTCGACGTCGCGCACGACCTGCATCTTCAGGATGATTATGCCGTCGCTCAGGTAGCCCTCGTCGCTCGTGCCGTCGAGAAGCTTCTCCGGCGAGGCCTCGGAGATCAGGATGACGGTGCATCCTAGCTCCCGGAGCCACTCGAACAGGTAGAAGAGGTCGGTGCGGCTCTGCGACGTCCCGGCCATCGTCTTGAGGACGTCGAGCGAGTCGATGACGACGTACTGGAATTGCAGTGTCTGTCGTAGGTTGGTGAGATAGCCGCGGAAGACCTGCATCCACGAGCCGCCCGCGGACAGCTCCTTCAGCTTCCTCCGGATCAGGCCGAGGTCCAGGACGTGGAGCCTCTCCTTGACCGGGGCGGTATCCAGGCCCATCTTCTCCATCTGCCTCAGTAGGCTCTCCCTCGATTGCTCCAACGTGACGTAGACAGCGACCGCGTCGGAATTCAGCACATTGTGGTAGAGCATGTAGTAGCTAAGCGAGGACTTCATCGTCCCCGGCGTACCGGCCAGCAGGACGATGTGGTTGAGCGGGATCCCTCCCTCCAGGATGCGGTCGTATCCCTCCACGAAGGTCTTCATCCTCTGGTCGGGCGACATGATAACCTCGAAGACATTACTGGATAGTCAACGGGATTCATTGAAGGAAGGATACTAAATGCTACCGCTTCGTGGCCGCCTGGTGATAATCAGGTCGTGACCCCGCCGCGGATGACGACCTTCCGCACGTATGGCTTGCACCGCTCCGCTATCGCCCTGACCATGCCTTCGTCCGACGGATCGAGGGCGGAGAACCGCGCGTCGAGGGTGTTCTTAGGGCGGAAATGCTGTAACGCGTACTTCTTCGCCGTGCCGATGTAGGCGGCGATCCGCTCGTAATCGGGGTCCTTGAGCAGGACCGGAACGATCGTGGTGCGGAACTCGTACTCGATCGGGGAGGTCATGATAATATGGATCGACCGCTTGATCTTCTCGATGTCGACCTTCACTCCCGCCACGTCCCCGTACTTCTCGTCCAGCGGCGCCTTGAGGTCCATCGCCACGCTGTCGATCAGCTTGTTCTCGATGAGCTCCTGCAGCATCTCCGGGTTCGAGCCGTTCGTGTCGAGCTTGACCCTCATCCCCATCCGCTTGAGCTTCCGGAGCAGCTCCGGCAGGTCCCGGTGGATCGTCGGCTCGCCTCCCGTGACGACCACCCCGTCCAGGAACTCCTTGTTCTCGGAGATGAACGCCTCGACCTCCTCCCACGGTACCTCGTCCAGCTTCTCCGGCTCGAGGACGAGCTCGCGATTGTGGCAGATCGGGCAGCGAAAGTTGCAGCCCGGGAGGTAGATGACCGCCGAGACGTTTCCATCCCAGTCGAGAAGCGACGTTTTGGAGAAGCCAGCGATGCGCACGCACACCACCAATGCCGCCGAAGGCTTAATCCTTCGTCCCTGGTGACCGAAGAGTGCAAGGTATTACTGCGATGAGTAGGATTCGGACGACGTGATCGGGAGCGAGCACAGGAAACCGAGCATCTTCGTATACACCGGTGAGGGAGCTTC
>JAJRAL010000069.1 GCA_028679935.1 Methanomassiliicoccales archaeon
AGGCGGGAGATGATCTCAGGTTCGGCCTCGTAGGCTACTGCAACGGGGTCGAGCAGGAATTGATCCCCGACGCGGGTTTCCTCTCGGTCAGGATCCCTCCCTTCGGGCGCATGACCGATGTTGCGAGCATCGACGACCCACTCGACGACGATTACGGTCCCGGGTCTTACGTGTACCCCACCGATCCCGTCTTCATCCCGGGCGCCTTCGACATCCGGCGCCTCGAGATGATGTTGGATATCGACAACAATCTGATCTTCAAAGTGACGATCGACGGTCCGCTGACGTGGCCGTGGGGAGGAATCACCGGCTATTCGCTCCAGGCGATCGACATCTACATCGACACGGACGGGCTGCCGGATTCGGGCCAGAGGTCCCTCTTCGCCGGTCGGAACGCCAGGACCATTCCCGAGCACGCGTGGGAGTATTTCGTCAGGGCATCCATGGACTCGGTCGCTCTCTACGATGATAGCGGGACGCGCCTGGATAAGGTGGCCGTCGATTCCTACGCCGACCTCAACACCTCGTCCATATTTATCAAGCTTCCGCGCTCCGCCATAACCGGCTCTGAGAACTGGCATCTTATCGTTGCGATGTTGAGCCATGACGGATATTCCGAGGGAGGCGTGCGCCCGGTTCGTGCCCTGCCGGGCCAGTGGGTATTCGGCGGGTGCGAACTTGGCTTGCCATGCCCGACCATCATCGATCTCGTAGCAGGCCGGGAAGTAGGGCCTCAGGAGGCCGTCCTCTCATCTTTCAGGTTGACCCGCGATCTCGTCGAGATCCCGGGCATCGAGATGATAGTTCCCGCCACACCCTGAGCGATTCAGAAGAGGCTTCGCCGCCAAGTTCGAGCTTTCCCGCCTAGGCGAGCAAGTGTATTATCAGGTATGCTTGAGATGGAAAGCCGCAGCATCCTGATCTTCGTCCTGATCCTTGCGGTCGCAACCGTCATGGCGTTCATTCTCTACCGCAGGACAAGCCCGACCTTGCCGAGGCGCACGAGGATAATGCTGGGCGTCCTTCGCTGGATCGCGGCATTTCTCTTCCTTGCGATTGTGCTCGCTCCGACCTTGAGGATCGTCAGGACCTCTACGGCTGCTCCTTCAGTGGCGGTGCTCGTCAACGTCTCCAAGAGCATGACCTATCCCGCGCCGGACGAGAAGATCGGCGCGGCAAAGGCTATCCTTTCCGAGGGATTTCTCCAAGCGCTTGAGAAGAAGGCACGCGTGAGACTCTTCGAATTCTCGGATACGGCGGGGCCGGCTAATCCTGGCAACCTTGCGGGGCTTGCCCCCGCGGGAAGGCGGACCGATCTCGCAGCCGGAGTCGCTTCCGCGCTCGACGCCTTCGAAGCGAAGCCTTCGGCCGTGGTGCTTGTGACCGATGGCGCTTCCAACTTCGGTGAAGATCCGCTGCACTTTTGCTCTACCCTGAGAATTCCCGTCTACACGATCTCGCTTGCGAGCAGTCGTCCGACACCCGACATCTCCGTTGACCGCATAGAGACCAATGAGACCGCCTACGCGGGGAGCAAGGTGCCTGTGTCCGTTTATGTCAGCGGGCGTTCGCGCACAGGTTCGAGCACGCTCGCGATTCGAGACTCGGTCGCCGAGGTCTTCAGACAGGAAGTGACGTTGTCGGAGACCGGCGCAATGCAGCGTGTCGCGGCCCAGATCGATGCGGGGGAAGTGGGAGTGCACTCTCTCCGGGCTGACCTCTCGCCGTTCGACGGGGAGCAGGTGGTCGCCAACAACTCCGTACCGTTTTCCATCAAGGTGATCAAGGGCAAGATAAGGGTGACGCTGGTCGCGCCTCGGCCTTCCTGGGATTTTGCCTTTGCGCGCCGCAGCCTCGAAGCCGACCCCAATGTCGATGTCGCAATTGTCTTCAGCCCGGGCGGGCCGGTCGCCGTGCGGACCGAGCGCGCGGCCGGCGACTTTGCACGGGCCATCTCGGAGAGCGACGTCGTCGTTGTTCTAAGTGGGGCAGCCCTTGGGCCCGCAGCGGCCCGACTCGACAGCTTTGTCCGCGACGGGGGCGGAGTCCTCCTTGTCTCACCGGATGCCTCCGTCGATATCGACGAGGGAATCAATCCGTTTGTCGTGTCGGGCGAGGCGGCCGGGACGTCTCCGTCAACTTCTGCGGCCCGCAACGGCACGCCCCAGTCTCGCGGCGGCACGCCTCTGCCTCAGGTCCGACCGCTCCTCTATGCGCCGGTCCCGGTCGAGGGCGGATCGGAGCACCAGATAATGGATGTCGAGGCACTCCGGGGTGGAAGCCTCTGGTCAAGTCTTCCCCCGATTCCAGTTGACGCGTCGATTGCGGGCGCAAAGCCCCCGGCAACGGTGCTGCTTTCGGGAGCGATCTCGAACGCGCCTCAGGAGGCGGAGGGTGGAGGTCAGCCCCAGAGAAACGCGCCAACCACGGCGCAGCCGGCAAGCCTTCCCCTGGTTGCGGTGATGAAGTATGGGATGGGCCGCACGGTCGCCTTCGCAGGCCATGACCTCTGGCGCTGGGACCTCGTGCCGAAAGGATTCGGAGTGGAAGTGTCTGCCTTCAGCGAATTGCTGAGAAGTTCGGTCCGTTGGCTGGCCGAAGCAGAGCAGACCAAGCGGCTCGCTCTCTCGACCGGCAAGGCGGATTACCTGCTCGGTGAGCCGATTGCAGTCCTTGGCCGCCTCAGTGACGAGAACCTGAAGCCGGTCCAGGACGCAACTGTCGTAGCTCAGATTCACGAACAGGCGTCGGGGACTCTCGCGCTCACCTCCACGATGGTCGAGCGCACGCCTGGCA
>JAJRAL010000086.1 GCA_028679935.1 Methanomassiliicoccales archaeon
GTTCGATCAGGAGATCTTCCCGACGCTCACGCCCCTCGCGTTCGACGCGGGACAGCCCTTCCCCTTCATCTCGAACCTCTCGCTCAACCTGGCCATCACGCTCACCGACTCAAAAGGGAGGGAGAGATTGGCGAGGGTGAAGGCACCGACGACTACGTTCTCGCGCTTCATCCGCCTGCCTGCTGGCAATCGGCACGCCAAGGCCGCTGAGGGGAGGTCGATAGATCTCATCCCCATCGAGGAGCTGATCGCCAACAACCTGGACCAGCTCTTCCCTGGCCTCACGGTCAGGTCCGCCCACCCATTCAGGGTCACCCGAGACGCGGAGATCGAGATCCTGCTGGACGAATCGGAGGACATGCTCGAGGCGGTGGAGGAAGGGGTGGAGGGACGTCGCCACGGGCCGGCGGTGAGGCTCGAGGTCGATAGCCAGATGCCGGAGCATCTCCGGGAGACGCTGGCACGGAAGCTCAGGATGCCGATGTACCTGGTGTTCCAATCCGATGCGCCCCTCGGACTGGCCGACCTCTGGCAGCTCCATTCGATTGACCGCCCCGATCTCAAGGACCCGTCGTTCAGCCAATGCCACCCTCCCGGACTGGCGGACCCCGAACGGCTCTTCGCGGCGTTCAGGAGGAAGGACCAGCTGTTCTTCCATCCCTACGACTCGTTCACCCCGGTTGTGAATTGGCTCAATCAGGCGGCGACGGACCCCGACGTCCTGGCCATCAAGATCACTCTCTACCGCATCGACAAGCGCTCCCCCATCATCGACTCGCTCATCGAGGCGCGGAAGAGCGGCAAGCAGGTCGCGGCGGTCGTCGAGCTGAAGGCGAAGTTCGACGAGGAGAACAACATCTCGTTCGCCCGGACGCTCGAGCGCGAGGGGGTCCACGTCCTCTATGGCCCCGTCGACCTGAAGGTGCATGCGAAGATGTGCCTGGTCGTGAGGAAGGAGAAGGACGGCATCGTGCGCTACAGCCATCTCTCCTCCGGCAACTACAACAACGTCACCACCAAGGTCTATGGCGATCTGGGCTACGTCACCTGCGATCCGCAGATCGGGGCCGACGTCTCGCACCTCTTCAACGCCCTCACCGGGTACGCCGAGGCGAGCTACAAGAAGCTGCTCGTCGCACCGAAGGGGCTGAGGGCCGGGATCATCGCGAGGATCGAGCGCGAGGTGGAACGCCATCGGAAAGAAGGAAATGGCTACATCGCCTGGAAGCTCAACGGGCTGCTCGACAAGGAAGTCATCGACGCCCTGTACGCCGCTTCGCAGGAGGGAGTAAAGATCGATCTCAACGTGCGCGGAATGTGCGCCTTGCGTCCCGGCATCAAGGGGCTGAGCGAGAACATCTCTGTGACGTCGATCGTAGGCCGGTTCCTCGAACACAGCCGCATCTACTACTTCCGGAACGGAGGCCAGGAGGACGTGCTGTTGGGCAGCAGCGACATGATGCCACGGAACCTCGACAGGAGAGTCGAGGTGCTCTTCCCGGTCGAGGACGCGGACATCAGGCGCTCGCTCGTCGATCACATCCTCCGGGCACACCTCAGGGACACCGTCAAGGCACGGCGTCTGCTGCCGAGCGGCCACTACGAGAGGGTCAGGCCGGACGGGGGGGAGGAGGCGTTCGACTCCCAGGTGTGGTTCGTCAAGAACAAGGGGATCTGGCACTATGGCGATTGCGGTCGATGAGACGGACGCGAGGTACTGCTCCCTCGCTAGAGAGGCGATGCGGAGGCAGCTCTCGAGGCTCACGATCGAGGCGCGGGGTGTCCTTTCGGACGAGGACGCCGAGTGCGTCCACAGGATGCGCGTCGCCTCCCGACGGATGAGGGCGGCGCTGGCGGTATTCGAAGGCTGCTTCCCACGCAAGCGGCTCAAGAGATGGTCGGAGCGGATGAAGACCGTCACCAAGGCTTTGGGGGCGGCCCGCGACGCCGATGTCCAGATCATGTTCCTCGAGGGTATGCTGAAGGATTCGGGGATAGAGGTCCGTCCCGGGATCGAGGGCTTACTGAGGCTGAAGAGGCTGGCGAGAAAGAGACTCCATCCCCCGCTGACCGAGGCGATCGAAGGTCTGCTGGAAGGCGGGGAGCTAGAGGAAATGACCCGCGCGGCGCGTCGGGTGGAGGAGGCGCCGAAGGGGACCTACGCTCGGAGCCGAGCCCTCGCCTACGTGCACATCGGGCGGAGGACGGCCGAGCTGGGCTCCTTCTCTCCCTACGTCCACGACCCTACGCAGAAGGACAGGCATCACCAGATGCGCATCGCCGCCAAGCGTCTGCGCTACACCTTGGAGCTGTTCGGCGGGCTCTACGCGGGAGGCCTGCTGGATGAGCTTTCGAAGGTCAAGAAGCTCCAGGAGGTCCTGGGCGAGATGCACGATTGTGACGTCTGGGTCCAGGAATTGGAGGCAAAGCTAGGGCGGAAGGGAGGAAATGTCGACGCGATGCGTCCTGGGCTCGCGATGGTGCTCGATGACAGGAAGCGGACCAGGGACGCCATGTACCGCGAGTTCGTCGCCCTGTGGGAGGGCCTCGAACGAGAGCACGTGCTCGACGCCATGCTGGATAGGATCGAGAAGCGGGCCGCCCCAGGCCTGAGGCCAGAGGAGGCCTTCGCGACGCGACTGGAGAGGAACCCTTCAACGAAGGTCGCGCTCATCGGGGACGTTCACGGCAACTTCCATGCGCTACGGGCCGTGCTCGAGGATGCGGCAAGGAACGGTGCGACGCTGTTGCTCAACACGGGCGACATCGTCGGCTATGGCCCATGTCCCGAGGAGACGGTCGAACTGCTGAGGAAGAGCGGCGCGATCGGCGTCGTCGGCAACTTCGACCTCAAGGTGCTGAGGAGCAGGAACGCTGGAGAAGTGAGCGACAAAGAGAGTTGGTACGCGGAAGGGTGGACCTACCGTCGGCTATCGGCCGATTCGAAGAAGTACCTGGCGTCACTCCCACGCTCGGTCAGTCTTGACGTAGCGGGCAGGAGGGTGCTCGTCGTGCACGGCAGCCCCGACTCGATGGACGAGTATGTCGACCCGAACACCTCGAAGAAGAGGCTCAAGCAGCTCGCCGAGACCACCGACGCCGACGTCCTCATCGCCGGGCACGCGCACCGGCCGCTTGACAAGGAAGTCGGGGGAACGCGCTTCATCAACCCCGGAAGCGTCGGCAGGCAGGACGACGGGGACCCGAGGGCGACGTACGCGATCATGGCACTCGAACCTCTGTCGGTGGAACATCGCCGCGTCAAGTACGACGTCGAGGCGGCGGTCAAGGCGATGCGCTCGCGCGGGCTGCCTAGGATGTTCGAGAGGACGCTGACCGAGGGCCGTTCGCTGTCGTTCCTGAAGGAGAAGCAACGCGGGGGCAGAGCGACGCAGACGCCGATGGACGCGGTCGCCGCCTGCTGGGAGCTTCAACGCGAATACCTCGACGGGGACGAGCACTCGCACACGGTCGCTCACATCGCGCTCAGGCTATTCGACTGTCTCAGTGGACTCCACGGGTTCGCCGATGAGGAAAGAAGGCTCCTGGAATGCGCCGCGGCCTGCCATGATCTAGGCTGGATCGAGGGTCTGAAAGGGCACCACAAGGCGAGCATGCGGATCGTCATCGAGGCCGAGTCGCTCCCATTCAAGAAGAGGGAGAGAGCGATCGTTGCCCTCGTTGCTAGATATCACCGGAAGGCGTTGCCGGACAAACGCCATGCTCACTACTGCAACCTGGATCGAAAGGATAGGCTGTTGGTGGATACGCTCGCCGCCGTCCTCCGCCTCGCCGACGGGCTGGACAGCAGCCATCAATCGGTCGTCGCCTCGGTCGGCTGCGACCACGACGCCGACAGGATAATCCTCCATCTGGCACATAAGGAGGGCGCAGAAATGGAGAAGAACGACGCTCGGAAGAAGGGGGACCTAATGACCCGGGTCTTCGAACGCGAACTTGTGCTCGTATGGGAAGGAAGCTGATGGACGAGCGTGGCAAGGTCGTCGCCTTCGTCGACATCGGGACGAACTCCGTTCGCACCATGATCGTGAGGATGAATCCTAACTATTCCTACTCCGTGCTCTCCAGGCAGAAGCAGGTCGTCCGGCTCGGGGAGGACGAGTTCATTGACCGCGAGCTCGTCGCGGAGGCGATCGAGCGATGCGTCCTGGTATGCCGCAGGTTCAGCGAGATGGGCCGGTCATATGGGGCCGAGGAGACGATCGCGGTGGCGACCTCGGCGGTCAGGGAGGCGAGGAACAGGAACGCGCTCCTGAGCCGCCTGCGCGAGGAGGCGGGGCTCGACGTGCACGTCGTCTCCGGAAGGGAGGAGGCGAGGCTGATCCACCTGGGCGTAGCGAGCTCGGTGAGCCTCGAGGACAGGACCGCCCTCTTCGTCGACATCGGGGGCGGGAGCACCGAGATATCAGTGGGGAGGGGCAGCAACATCCTGTACCTCGATAGCCTCAAGCTCGGGGCCATCAGACTGACGACTCTGTTCCTGCCCGACGGAGCCAAGGACCCGGTCCCTCCGGAGCGCTACGGCGTGATGAAGAAGTCGGTCCGGAACGAGATCGCGAGGACGACGCAGCGGCTGAAGCGGTTCAAGATCGACCTAGCGATAGGCTCGAGCGGCACCGTCATCAACCTGGCGGAGGTCGCGTCGAAGAACCACGACGCCCAGATCGAACACCTCACCCTGGACCGGCTGAAACGGACCGCGGCGATGCTCTGCTCCCTGACCCTCGGCGAACGCCGGAAGGTGCCGAGGATAAATCCGGAGCGGGCGGACATCATCATCGGTGGCGCCGTGATCCTGGAGACGCTGATGGAGGAGTGGGGGATCGATGAGATGGTCCCGAGTGACCGCGGCCTCCTCGACGGGATGCTGGTCGACTTCCTTTCCAGGATCGAAGGGTTCCCGCAGTACCAGAAGATGAACGTGAGGGAGGCGAACGTCCTTCAGTTGGGGAGGTCGTGCGCCATCGACGAGGGGCACGCGCTCGTCGTGAAGCGGCTTGTGCTGGAGTTGTTCGACACGGCGAAGGAGGAAGGGCTCCACAGACTGGGACCGGGGGAGCGGGAGCTTCTGGGCTACGCGGCCTACCTCCATGACGTCGGCGACTTCATATCGTTCACCAACCACCAGGCCCATTCGCGCTACATCATCTCGAACGCCGAGCTCCTCGGCTTCGACCAGAACGAGATCGGACTGATGGCCGAGCTTGCGTTCTACCATAGGGGCAAGTTCCCTGGCCGCCGCAGCGAGGAGCTCGATGGGGTTGATGACGAAACGAAGGACAAGCTCATCACCATGGCAGAGTTCATGAGGATCGCGGAGGCGCTCGACCGGTCCCACTGCTCGCTCATCGAGCACGCAATCTTCGTCAACGCGACGGAGAGCGAGGCGTTGCTCGACGTGGCCGCGAAGGGGGACTGCCAGCTGGAGAGGTGGGGAGCGGAGGGACAGTCGAAGTCGTTCAGGAAGGCGTTCAAGAAGGACTTGGTCATCCGGTTCCACGTTTCTTGATGATGAATGACATCGGACACTGATATATGCGGGATGCATCAATCGTGAGGGGAGAAGATGCCGCTCGAGGAGTACAAGGAGAAGCGAGATTTCGCCAAGACGCCCGAGCCTCCTGGGAATGAGGCACAGGCAGGAGGCATCTTCGTCGTCCAGGAGCACCAGGCGACGCACCTCCACTGGGACTTCCGCTTCGAGATGGGCGGCGTGCTGAAGAGCTGGGCGGTGCCGAAAGGCGTCCCCGAAGACAAGAAAACGAAGAGGCTGGCGGTCGAGGTGGAGGATCACCCGCTCGAGTACGCCACGTTCCACGGGTCCATCCCAAAGGGAGAGTATGGGGCGGGCAGCGTCAAGATCTGGGATACGGGACGGTGCATGATCCTCGAACGCGACAAGGACCGCTACGTCCTCGAGCTGAAGGGCAAACGGCTGATAGGTCGCTACGCGCTCGTCAGGTTCAAGGGGAAGGAACAGAAGGCCAAGAACTGGCTGATCATGAAGCTGTAGAGACACTTGGAGAGGACGAGCACGCTGGAAACGTCTTTGGCGGGCAATTATCGTAAGGATTCCACGGACAGAGTTGATATGCCGGAGGCACGCAGTCGAACAAATGATGTGTGCCTCAGTATGGCGGGCAGACGCGGCCGAGAGCGAATTCGCCGTGGGCTCGGAAGGCCATGTCATCGAGCGCGCGGAGAACGAGGTCTATCCCGATGCGTCGGCGCAGATGATCGTGGGGTGGAGAGTTCCTCGGGATGAGCCATGGATGACCGGTCGTCCCGGAGGACCCGGGTTGGGCCGTTCGATCGGCAGACGGATGACCAGGGTCGATTTCGTGGAGAGGGTAAGGGAATTCCTGGACCGCGGCATTGACTAGACAATTAGCGATCTGGCAGTCTTCCGCCAGGTCATGGCTCCTAAGTACAACTCTAGAACGAGAGCACGGCCTCGTCGAAGAAATAGCCTGGTCAGAACAAGGAAATAGAGAAATTAGGGAAAATGAAGGGGTTTTACTTCTTCATTATCTTCATCCAGCCGCCGCTCTCGAAGACCGCGAGTCCACGCTTTGACAGGGTCTTCTCGAACTCGTCCCACGAGACAATCTCGAGGCGGGCGTTGCTGCCCTTCGTAAATTGAATGCCGTCAGTTCCCTTGACGCGCCCGGGCTTGAGCCCCTTCTTCTTGGCGATCTCCTTCGCCTTGTCGACGCTTATCTTCTCCATGACCAAAGGCTATCCCTCCTGTTTTGCTATCTGGTCGATGCTGGCCACCGACCCAGTATGTAATGTCGCTGTCCTATATATAAAAACTATCCTATGATGCTACCGAGCCAGTAATTCGTCCCCTTTAATACCTTACTGTCATTCCTGAGAGAGACTGGCCTTATCTGGATGAGGAGCCAGACTTCTGCGGCCGATGTCGAAAAGTGCGCACTTAGCCAGACATGAAAGCCGGAAAAAGCTTAATGCGGGTAGATAGCTTGAGTTGCGGTCTAGATGTCACTATTCGGTTCCTCGGGCATCAGGGGCGTGGTGGGGAAGGACATCACCGCCGATCTGGCACTCAGGATCGGCGCCGCCGTGGGAGCCGACTATCAGAGGGTCCTGATCGGAAAGGATACAAGGACGAGCGGGGACCTCCTCGTCAATGCGCTCACCGCCGGGCTGACGTCGGTCGGCGCGGAGGTCGCCTATGCCAGTCTGGTCTCGACCCCGACACTGGCGAGGGCGGCCAAGGGCTTCAATTGCGGCCTGATGGTCACCGCCTCGCACAACCCCCCAGAGTACAACGGGGTGAAGATGTGGAACCCTGATGGCTCGGCGTTCGATACCGCTCAGATGACAGACGTCGAGAAGAGGATCGAGAACAGGGGCAGGGCGAGGAAGGACTGGACGGAGGTGGGCGGCAGCACGAAGCTGGAGGGAGCGACGGAGGCCCACATAGAATCCATATTGAAGAGCTTGCCCGGGGTCAACACGAGCGTCGTGCTCGACTGCGGCTGCGGGGCCGCCAGCGTGATCTCGCCGTACGTTCTGACGGGCATGGGATGCGAGCTCGTGACGCTCAACTGCCAGCCCGACGGCCGTTTCCCCGGCAGGTCGCCAGAGCCGACCGCCGAATCGCTCCATGACCTGATGGCGCTGGTCGTCTCCAGGAAGGCTCAGCTCGGCATAGCCCACGACGGGGATGGCGACAGGATGGTCGCGGTGGACAGCCGCGGCAGGCTGGTCAACGGCGACAAGCTGCTGGCGCTGTTCGCCCACGTCATGAAGAAGGGGGACATCGTGGCGCCGGTGGACGCATCGATGATACTGGACGACATGGTCACCGGCGAGGTCATCAGGACGAGGGTGGGGGATGTCTATGTTGCCGAGGCGCTCAAGAAGAGGGGCGCGAAGTTCGGCGGAGAGCCCTCTGGCACGTTCATCTTCCCCCAGTACACGTATTGCCCCGACGGCATCCTGGCCGCGGCCATGCTCATATCCCTCGTCGGAGACGGGGACCTGGCGACGATAGTGGACTCGCTGCCCTCATACCCGGTGACGAGGAGATCGCATTCATTCGCACCGGAAAGGAGGAAGGAGACCGGCGCCAGACTCCAACGGGAGATGAGGGCGGTCGACTGCGAGGAGCTGAACGAACTCGACGGCTTCCGCGCCCGGTTCAAGGATGGCTGGTTCTTGATCAGATTGTCCGGAACTGAGCCGAAGCTGCGGCTGTCCGCGGAGGCCCGGACGGAGAAGGAACTCGACCGACTCGTCGCGATGGCCGAGAAGGTGGTGAAGAGATGTCTGGCGTGAAGGCATTGATCCTGGCGGCGGGCGAGGGCACCCGGCTGCGCCCCCTGACCTCGAACACTCCGAAGCCACTCCTGCTGGTGGCGGGCAAGCCGTTCCTCACGCACGTGCTCGAGGCGCTCAAGGAGGCGGGGATCACAGAGGTCTCAATCCTCGTCGGATGGAAGGCGAACCGCATCAAGGAGTTCTACGGGGACGGAAGCGAACTCGACATGAGCATCACCTACCTGGAGCAGAAGGAGCGGCTGGGCACGGCGGATGCGGTCAGGTTCGCGCAGAAGATCACCGACGAACCGTTCGTCTGCCTGAACGGGGACGTGGTCGTCTCCGGCGACGACCTGAAGGAGATGCGGCGGCTCCACGAGAAGAGCGGCGTCACGGTCATGGGGGCGGTGGAGGTGGAGGACCCGAGCAACTTCGGCGTCCTGGAGACGAAGGACGGAATGCTGGTCAGGGTGATCGAGAAGCCGGTCCGGCCCCCGTCGAACCTCATCAACGCCGGGATGTTCGTCTTCACGCCCGAGGTATTCCATGCGATTAGCCACATTGGCAGGTCGCCGCGGGGCGAGTACGAAGTCACTGACGCTCTGACCCTGCTCGCGGAGAAGGAAGGGGTCGCCCTGCACATCCTGACCACGCAATGGATCGACGTGGGGAGACCATGGGATCTGCTCAAGGCCAACGAGATATTCATGGCCAGGCTGACGAGGAGGGTCGAGGGCGCGGTCGAACCGAACGCGGTCCTGGACAACAACGTCGTGGTCGAGAAGGGGGCAAGGATCCGCTCGGGGAGCTACATCTCCGGCCCGGTCTACATTTCCAAAGGCTGCGATATCGGACCGAACTGCTACATCCGGCCGGGCTGCTGCTTCGGGCCTAACGTCCGCATCGGCGCCTCGGTCGAGATCAAGAACTCGATCGTCATGGCCGGGACGCGCATACCTCATCTTACGTACGTAGGCGACAGCATCATCGGGGAGCGCTGCAACCTCGGCGCGGGAACGAAGGTCGCGAACCTCAGGTTCGACGATCGGACCGTCAAGGTATCCTTCAACGGCAAGCTCATCGATTCCGGCCGGAGGAAACTCGGCGTGATCATGGGCGACGACGTCAAGACCGGGATCAACAGCATGATCGACGCCGGCACGATCGTCTTCGAGAACGCGGTCATCGGACCCGGGGCTGCTGCGAAAGGCACGGTCGGGCCGGGCGCGAGGGTACTCTGATCAATCGATGACCTTGAGCTGGATCGTCTCTCCCTGCAGATTGTACGCCTTCCAGCTCGTCTGGTCGTACGGCAGGCAGGTGATGATGTGCACCATGCCGAAGTGCCCGAAGAAGCTCAGATCGGCATCGGAGGGTCGGTTGCTGTAGCCTGGATGCGAGTGCACCGAGCCGACGACGGAGTGGTCTATCGGCAGCATGTGCAGCATCAGCGTGCCGGACGTCTCGCCCTGCAGCGTTCCGGGAAGCAGGAGCATCTCCTCGATCACGCCTTCCTCGGCCCGGAGAGCGGCGACGAACTCGTTCGGATAGTTGCTCGTGGCCGCATCGTTAATCGCCTTGAGGAGCTCCTTCCTGATGCCTCGGATCCGCGCGTTCAGCACGGCCCCCCCATCAGCTCCTCTCTTGTCCTGGCGTAGAACGACCGGCCGAAGCTCACGAACCTCGCGGTCTTCTCCGACCTCGTGAAGTGCACGCTCTCCCCTCCGGCCATCTGCACCTCCTCCTGCCCGTCGATGACGGCGACGCAGGGCTTGGGGCGCACCAGTTCGAGGCGGATATCGCTGCTCGCGGGGACGACCGTCGGCCGGCCGGCGAATTTGAAGGGCGCCATGGGCGCGATCACCAGGCTGTCGACCCGGGGGTCGAGGATCGGCGCGCCGACCGACATCGCGTAGCACGTCGAGCCCGTCGGGGTGGAGACGATTATTCCATCCGCCCTGACCTCAATCGCCAGCTGATCGTCGACGTAGACGCGGAAGTGCCGTATCTTGGCGATGTGCGCGGTGTGCACAACCGTCTCGTTCGTCGCGTCCTTGACCCGCCTCCCCTCAACCGTCGTCTTGAGCTTGATCCTCTCGTCCAGGAGATAGTCGCCGTCCATGATGCGCTTGATGCCCTTGGCGATCTGATGCTCCCCGACCTCGGTCAGGAACCCGAGCTCGCCGGCGTTGATGCCGAAGATCGGCGCGTCGTTCTTCTGCAGCGCCCTGAGGATCGTCCCGTCCCCTCCCACGGCGATCAGGATGTCGACGTCCATGTCCTCGATCCTCGTGCCCTTCTTGCCGAACTCCTTCGCGATCTCGTGCTCGAGAACGACGTCCCTGCCCTTCAGCTCCTCATAGGCGATCTTCGCCAGCCTGGGCCCGTTGGGGATCTCCACGTTGGCGGTAAGCCCGAACCTCACAACATCACCTCCTTGACCCGAGGGTCGCCGTAGGCCAGGATGTTGCTCCTCTCGGCCAGGTCGAACCCCATGTCCAGCGGCCTTCCGGCCAAATCTACTATATCGCCGCCGGCCTCGCGCAGTATCAACGCCGAGGCGGCGATGTCAATGACCCTGATCGACTTCTCGTGGACCTCGCAGTTCATGTAGTAGGCGTCGGCCTTCCCCTCCGCCACCAGGCACATCTCGAGCGAGGCGCATCCGAGCGCCCTGGCCCTGACGGATTGCTTCGCCACCCTGAAGTTCTCCGGGCTGGAGTACTTGCCCATGTAGACGACCGAGAACGAGCGGAACGGCGAGTAGTCACGGACCTTCAGGGGACGACCGTCCTTGAAAGCGCCCTTCCCCTTCTCCGCCCAGTATGTCTCTCCGGTGACGAGGTTCATCACCAGCCCGGCGGTGATATCGCTCATCTTCGACGTGCCGGTCGCGAGCGAGACGGTGTAGAGCGGCAGGCCGACGACGCAGTTGTGCGTGCCGTCGATCGGGTCGATGACCAGCGTCCCCTTCTTTCCGTTGTCGATGAATCCCGCTTCCTCACTGAGGATGTTGAACGGAAGGTCGCGGCTCCTGACGTGCTCCACGATTATGTCCTCGGCCGCCTGGTCGATTGCGAGCGTGGGAGTGCCGTCGGCGCCCTGACGCAGCTCCTCGCCCTTGTCGTAAGACGAGGGAAGCGAGCGCTCCATCTCGCGCACCTTCCTGGCCATGAGCCTAAGCTCCTCGATCATCAGCAGGCATTATGGAGGGCGAGCCTTAAACTTGCTGGGCCCCAGACGCCCGGAGA
>JAJRAL010000095.1 GCA_028679935.1 Methanomassiliicoccales archaeon
ACCAGGCTCGTCGTCACGCGGAAATCCCAGCGCCGATAGGCCGCGTAGACGAACCCAACGAGCACCGCGGCCGCGAACCCGACCAACGAGACCGATATGGTGGCGCCGTCGATCTGGAACTGCGCATCGAGGAAGGAGAGGCCGAACCTGACGACCAGAAGGAAGAAGGCGATGATGCTTATCTGGAGCGCGTTGTTCATCGGCCCCGGCGGTCTCCTTCTCCGGCTCATCGCCCCACCTCCCAACCAGGAATGGTACAACGCTATATCTGGATTCCAGTGGCGGAGACCTCGGCCCTCGGAAGGACGATCGCTGACGGCACATTCATAGTCCCTGGACGGAATGGCCCCTAGAGATGCTCGAGATCATCGGGGCAGTCGTCATCGTGATCGTTCTCGCCTACCTCGCGCTCTGCTACGTCCTCTCGAGGACGATACTCCATCTCGACCGGCAGCCCGTGCCGAGGACGCCGAAGGACTACGGCATGGATTTCGAGCGGGCGGACTTCAGGACCGAGGACGGGGTCGAGATCAAGGGTTGGTCGATCCCAGGCCGCACCAACAAGACCATCATCATGACCCACGTCGGCGGCTTGACGAAGTACGGCTCGACGAAGCAGTTCCATGCGTTCACCAAGCTCTTCGACGAGGAGATCGAGTTCCTCAAGATCGCGAGGCATCTGCACGACAACGGCTACGGCGTCCTGATGTTCGACTTTCGCAACCACGGTGAGAGCGGGAGGAGCCCGAACGGGGGCAAGACCGGCGTCGGGCTCTACGAGTACCGCGACGTGGCCGCGGCGCTCGATTTCATCCATCGTAGCGAGACATTGCGCGACAACGACCTAGGCTTCGTCAGCTTCTGCATGGGAGCCGACTCGACGATCGTCGCGATGAGCAAGTGCCCCGAACGTTTCTACAATGTCAAGTGCATGGTGGCGGTCCAGCCAATCTCGATGGAGGTCTTCGTGCGGACCTACTTCCCCAAGCGGTTCTCCTCCATCGGCGCGAAGCTCCTCCTGCCGACGGTCATCGGTTTCGTCAACCTGCAGAGCGAGATCAAGCTGAGCGAGATGTCGCCGAGGGAGTTCGTCGAGGACATCAAGGTGCCGACGTTGTACGTCCAGACAAGGAACGATCCGTGGACACGGATGAGCGACATAGAGGGGTTCTACGAGAAGACGAGATCGACGAAGGACTTCCTTTGGCTCGAAGGCCTCACGCACCGCTTCCAGGGCTACCAGTACTTCGGAGACCATCCGGAGAAGATGCTGGAATGGCTCGGCAAGTGGATGTGAGACGTCGCTCGCCCTAATGACGGGACTTTACGATCGCGAGCTGTCGGTTGCAGGCCTCGGACCACTCGCATTCCCCGCAGACCGAGCCGACGACGTCGAGCCTCTTGATGCGGTATTCGAGCAGGGCGTCGAGCTTTCGAGCCGAGAGGTGAAAGGTCTGCGGAGCGTGAAGGAACTTGGCGACCGCGGCGTCCTTGGCCAGAACGGAAGCGCCGAAGTCGCAGGCGCCGTTGACCTGGTGGAGGCACGCAGCGCAGATGTCGTCACAGCCGGGAGAAACCTCCACCCGCACCGACGGATCGGACTCCAATTTCGCGATCACCGCGCGCATGTTGTCCACGAATGTCCGGTCGTAGCCATGGCCACTGAACAGACGGTGACACAGGAGATGGTGTGGACGGAGACGGATCGCGTCGCTCATCGGCTCGTTCCGCCAACGTGTCCCGCCTACTTTATGCTTCCACCGCATCCCGGTCCCAGCCGCCCAATCGGAAAACCTATATTCACGGCTTCGCGCATGAGGACGCGATGGCGACCGGCAGATTGCGGATCGGGCTCGCGCAGATGAGCATGAAAGCGTCCCTTTTGGATAACCTCAGCAAGGCGGTCTTGATGACTGAGACCGCGGCCTCGCAGGGCGCGGACATCGTCTGCCTGCCGGAGCTCTTCATGTCCAGGTACTTCGCCCAGCATGACATCTCGGGGGCCTTCGATGCGACCGATTTCGCCGTGAGGGTGCCGGGGAGCGAGACGAGGACGCTCGCCCAGTGCGCCAAGGAGAACCACGTTACCCTCGTCGCTGGCTCCGTGTACGAGCTCGACCACGGCAAGCTCTACAACACATCCTGCGTCTTCGACCCGAACGGAAGGATGGTCGGCAAGTACCGCAAGACGCACATCCCGCACGACGAGTCGTACTATGAGCAGAGCTACTTCGCGCCCGGGGACACCGGCTTCAGGGTGTTCCGTACCCCCAAGGCAAAGGTGGGGGTCAACATCTGCTATGATCAGTGGTTCCCGGAGGCGGCGAGGTGCGAGGCCCTTCTCGGCGCCGACGTCCTGTTCTATCCCACGGCGATCGGCCACGTCAAGGGCATCTCCGAGGCGGAAGGCGACTGGCAGACCGCGTGGGAGAACGTGATGCGCGGTCATGCGATCGCCAACTCGTTCATCGTCGTCGCGGTCAACCGCGCCGGCGTGGAGGAGGACATGAAGTTCTGGGGAGGCTCCTGCGTCATCGACGCGTTCGGACGGACGGTCGTCCGCGCCGGGGCGAGAGAGCAGGTCGTGGTCGTAGAGGCCGACCTCGGTCACTCCGCCATAGTCCGAAAGGGATGGCGCTTCTTTCCGAACCGCCGGCCCGAGTGCTACAGCAGGATCGTCGAGGGCGATTCGAAGGAGGGATGAGGTGGAGGCGGAGACCCCCTGGTCCCTGGGCTACCGCATGCCGGCGGAGTGGGAGAGGCATGAAGCGACCTGGCTCTCCTGGCCGAAGAATCCCCTCACCTTTCCGAATGGTGTCGTCTCGAAGGTCGAGGACCTGTATTGCATGATGGTCGAGGCGCTCTCGGGAGGGGAAATGGTCAAGGTCCTGGTCGAGGACGACGCGATGGCCAAACGCGTAGAGGGCAGGCTCAGAGATTCCGGGTCGGCGATGAAGAACGTATCGCTGCTCAAGATCAGGTCCGCCGACGTCTGGATCCGTGACTACGGGCCGACCTTCCTGGTACATCACAGGGAGAAGAAGACGGCGGTGAAGTGGCGCTTCAACGCATGGGGCGGCAAGTACGACGACCTGATGGCGGATGATACGACGGGCGACGAGGTCATTCGCGCTTCGGGGGCTAGGGCATTCCGTCCGGGCATAGTCATGGAGGGGGGTTCGATCGACGTCAATGGCGTCGGCAGCGTCCTCACGACCGAGCAGTGTCTGCTAAACAAGAACCGGAACCCCGAGCTGTCTAGGGAGCAGATCGAAAGATACCTCGAGCAGTACATCGGCACTCCCAACGTCATCTGGCTAGGGTCGGGCATCGAGGGCGACGACACCGACGGGCACGTCGACGATTTCGCGAGGTTCATTTCGCGGGACACGGTCGTCTGCTCGTTCTCCGAGTCGACGGGGACGGAGAACCGAGGGGTGCTTGAGAGGAACCTCGAACTGCTTGAGCGGGCGAAGGACCAGGACGGCCGACCGCTGAACGTCGTCAAACTGCCGATGCCGCGGCCCCTGCGCCTCGAGGAAGAGGACCGATGGCTTCCCGCGAGCTACGCCAATTTCTACATCGGCAACCACGTCGTCCTGCTTCCGGTCTTCAAGGACCCGAACGACGAGAAGGCGGTCGGGGCCCTCTCGCGTATGTTCCCCGGACGGAAGGTCGTCCCGATCTACGCCGCCGACCTCGTCTATGGATACGGCGGAATACACTGCGTCACCCAGCAGGAACCGGCCTGAACGCTTACTCCGGCGCGATCCTCGTCTGTCTCTTCTCCCTCTGTCTTCTTCCGATTCCCCATATGAGCGCGATCATCGGCGCGAGGATCCAGATAATGAACCGGAGCTTCGTCGTGCCGACACTGAGCTCCCAGAACACCGGCAGCATCGAGACGATGAAGACCGTGGCCTGGAAGACGAACACCTGGCGCTTCTCATGGTACGCCTTGCGGACGAGTGGTGAAGTGTTCCCGGCCCCGTTGATTATCTTCTGCGCGAAGAACGCGAGGACTGCCATCAGGCTGGCCAGGTCGGCAGCATACAGCATCGACGCGATTTCGTCGACGTTCGAAGCGGTGTGCTGAGTGATGAGATTGAAAAGATACGGCTCAAGGGCGACGAGGAAGAGAAGTATGTAGGTGACCCTCAGCATCCCGGTGGACTCGACCTTGAAGAGGAGCATCTCCTTGGTCACCTCCTCCCAGATGAAGACCAGGATGATGAAACCGTAGGTGAAGGCCAGCAGGTCCTGGAGTATCTCCGTCGAGTCCTTTGGTACGGTGTTGATCAGAATCAGGGCGCCGATCGAGAGAGCGAGACCGAATATGAGGTCGACGAGGCCCTCTATCTCCGGAAGGATGTCCCCTCGCTCTCTTGCCACGCCATTTGAATGCGCTGGAGGATATAAATCACTTCTCGCCAGAACATGCGCGCTGGCGATACGCAGCCTCCGCTCCACGCAAATCCGTAAATAGGGCCTGCTCCAAGAATCGGTTCACTCGATGAGGTAATCATATGGCTGAGAAGAAGTTCTACGTGCTGGCCCCGCTGCCGTACGACTACAACGCATTGGCACCGGTGATCTCGCAGGAGCTGCTGACGCTGCATCACGACAAGCACCACGCGGGCTACGTCAAGGGCCTGAACGCACTCCTGGAGAAGCTCGAAAAGGCGAGAAGGGAAGACACCGACCTCGACATGAAGGCGGTCACCAAGGAGTACTCGTTCCACTTCGGCGGCAACCTGCTGCACGAGAAGTTCTGGACGAACATGGCCCCGGTGGGCAAGGCGGGCGGCAAGCCAGGTGGCAAGATCGGCACCGTCATCGACAACGAGTTCGGCTCGTTCGACCGCTTCAAGAAGGAGTTCTCCGCGGTCGCGAGCAGCGTCGAGGGAAGCGGTTGGGCGGCGCTCGGATTCTGCGGGCACATCGACCGGCCGATCCTGTTCCAGATCGAAAAGCACAACGTCAACGTGAACCCGATGATGAAGATCCTGCTGGTTCTCGACGTCTGGGAGCATGCCTATTACGTCGACTACAAGAACGACCGGGCCAAGTTCGTCGAGAACTGGTGGAACCTGGTCAACTGGCCCGAGGTCGAGAAGCGCCTGCCGATCTGAGGCGATTGGCTCCGATCTCACTTCGGCTTCTTCCTCGTCAGCAGGAATGCTCCCGCAAGCGCGCATGTCGTGGCGACAATCACGATATCGAGGAGCACGCCGTAGGGGCCGGAAGGGCTCAGAGGGTTCGTATCGACCGTGACGACCGTCGAGCCCTCCGCCCGGTTCCCCGCCACGTCGACGGAGACGACGGTGATGTTATGCGTCCCGTCCGATAGACCCTGCAGCACAGCCACCCCGCCCTCCGCGGTCGGTGAGCCTTGGCTGACACCGTCGACTATCAGCTCGGTGCCATTAAGCCCTGAGCAGCCATCGGATGAGTTCCATTTCACCGTGACAGAGCCGTCTGTCGAATGCGTCGGGGTGGCCAGGATCCCCGACATCGCGGGCGGCGTCGAGTCCAAAGAGAGGCTGAGCGTCTTGACCGCTTCGATGTTCCCCGCCGCATCCTCGGATCGATAGTCGATGGAGTGATGGCCCTCTGCGGTGAGGATCACCGACGTCTCATACCCCGTCCACGGGCCGCTGTCGATTCTGTACGTTGTGTTTGAGACAGCCCCGTCTCCGTCGTTCGCGACCAGGGTCACCGATACGGTGCCGATGTACCATCCGTTGCTCCCCTCGGTCGCGGCTATCAAGGCGGTCGTATTGGGGATGCCAGTATCGATGATGAACTCGACCGAGTTGACGATCTCCCTCCTGCCAGCCACGTCCATCGAGAAGAACTCGATGAGATGCGCTCCATTGGTGCTGACCGTCACCGTATGCGTATAGTCTGTCCAGGCGCCTTCATCGAGACGGAAGGTGATGTTGCCGATCCCGCTGCCTGAATCGACCGCCTCGAGGGTCGTTGTGACGTTCCCTCTGTACCAGCCCTGCGTGCCCTCTGGACCCGAGATGGTCGCTGAGCTCGTCGGCGCCGAGGCGTCGATGCGGATCTCCTCGGTCCGCTCCTCCTCGACGTTCCCGGCGGCGTCCACCGAGTAGTACCGGAGAACGTGGGTCCCCTCCTCCGAGACCACGAATGGCGCAGATACCGTGTGCCAGGGTTCGTCGTCGAGAGAGACGCAGGTGGCGAGCACGCCGCTCTGGTCATCTGAAGGCGTCAGGTTCACTGTCGCGTTCGAAATGACCCAGCCGTTCCGTCCCTCGTCCGCCAACACAGCGATGGTGGTCTGCGGCGCCCCGGTGTCAATCTTGAAGGTGATCTCGGCGACCGCGGAGGGATTGCCCGCCGCGTCAAGCCCGTAGTAGCTGAGGGTGTGCTCCCCGCCCGCGGTCACCGTGACTTCCGACGATGAGAACGCCGCTCCGTCGACCGAAACGTACCACGAGCCAGGACCGCTGCAGATGTCTATGACGTCGGCGTCGACTGCGACCTCGCTGATGAACCAGTCTGCCGCACCCATCTCCCCCGATAGGACAGGGGCGACGTCGGGTGGGGTTGTGTCTATCTTGAACGTGAGTTCCACCGCGTCGGAGGGATTGCCCGCGAAGTCCACTGCAACAACGCTGACGTGGTGCTCCGCATCGCCTCCGACGAAGAAGTCGTCGACGCATTCCTGGAACGGTCCGGAATCCACGGAATAGGTGATGTTCGCCACGCCACTCGTCGAATCGGAGGCATTCGGATCGACCGATACGACCGAGACGTACCAGCCGCCGCTACCCTCGTCGCCGGCGACGACTGGCGCGACCGTCGGTGCCAAGACATCGATCTTTATCGTCGCTTGCCTCGTCCCCTCGACGTTGCCGGAATCGTCTACGGAGTAATAGCTCAAGGAGTGTACGCCCTCCGCTGCGATCACGAACGGTGCGCCATAATGGCTCCATGAGCCGCCGTCGAGACTGTAGTATGTCTCTGTGGCTCCGCCTTCATCGTCCAGTGCCGTCAGGCTGACGCTAACAGCCGAAACGAACCAGTCGTTCGAGCCGTGCGAACCGCTGAGCCCAATCATCGTGGAGGGAGGGGAGGTGTCGGGGACCGTGGCGATGATCGAGACCGCGTCGCAGGGCAGCCAGAGCTGCTCTTCTGACGAGCCTATGAGCCAATCGACCTGGATCCGCCCATCGTCTTGGGCGTCGGCGATCCGGCTCGAGGAGAGTCCAGCGATGTCATTGCCGTCACCCCATACTGGGGCACCGTTCGCTGACGCCGTCGCCGACGCCACGAACCCTCCTGACGCTTCGTTCCTGAAACACGCGATGATGTAATACGTTCCAGCGGTCGACGGCACGGTGAGCGTGATGGTCGCGGTCACGGTCGACGTTCCGGTGGATATCGAGGGGTCGATCGTCAGATAGCTCGTCGAGGCGGGTCCCCAGCTCGGCACGATGACGAGAGGAACGGTCGCGAAGAAGGACCAAGGGTTATGACAGAGGATGGTGAGGTCGCCTGAGATTGTCGAGCCGCAGTTCACGGCCATCTGTTCGTTGGTGATCGACAGATCGCCGAACGAGAGCGTCCCACCAACTATCGAGACCGAGGCGAAGAGGCCGAGGTCGCTAGTGACCAGAGATGTGGCGACCTCCAGATCGTACTGGTTCGTGTCGCCGTTCGCGCCCCGGATACAGACGTAGTAGTTGCCCGATTCGCTCACCGTCGTCGTGACCGACTCCACGTTTCCCGTCGTCTGGGAAGAATCGAGCAGAGTCGATCCGTCCGGCGCATAGAGGAAGAGGTCCAAGTTGCCGTTGGCGTTCGTGAACGACGCGTTCGCGTAGACGGCGTAGCCTGCTCCGACGTTCACCTTGAACCAGTCATCGTCGTTGCAGACCAACCCGGCATACGTACCCGGACCGATCGATGCGGCCTGGGATGGATTGTCGTTCTCCTCGAAGGCGTCGTCCGGAGGCAGTTGTCTCAAGCGGTCCACGTAACCCGCGTCCTCACCCACGCTGTTGATGGAATCCTTGACGTAGCTCCACTTGACGGCGTGGTGACCCGAAGCGATGGTGAAGGTCTGTTGCCTCCAGCCCAACGAGCCGGAGATCGAAGTGACCAGCACTCCATCGACGCTCAGTCGGAGCACGTCCTTGCTCGCCTCCGATGAGACGCGCCAGTAGAAGCTATATGAGGCGGGCCCGGTCAGGTCGACGGTCAGGCTGGATTCCCCGGAGTCGGCCGTGTCGCCGGATTCGATCGCGTCTCCGCCGTAGTACGATATGTGATCGATCCCGACCCAGTTGGAGACGGAAGGCGAGGAGTATGAATGCGAAGTCGTGTCGAGGGCGGCGTCGTAGGCGACCGTCGCGTCCAGCGGGAGCACGACGTTCGCGACCACCGGGTTCGTCGCCGGCAGGCCGCTCGACTGCGGAGATATCTGGTCCGCCGCGCCCGGTTGGTAGCCACCCTCGTACCTCTCCACCCTGAAGGAGGAGAGGATGCCTTGCGCCGTCGAACCGCCGAGATCGAGATGCAGCGAGGTGGTGCCAGAGGCGTATTGTGATTCGAAGTCGGTCATGTCGGCGCACATGAAAGTCGGCATGCGGTGCGAGGTGCTGACGACGTCCTTGACGTAGTACAGGGTCCTCTCTGTCGCCGACGGACCGGCGCCGATCCGGAGCGTGATGTCGCCGTTACGGCCCATCCCAGAGTTGAAATGCCAGACGCCGAGCAGCGTCGGCGTGTAATCAACGCGATTCTCGATGTAGCACAGGCCCGCGTCGAGGCCGACCATACTGAGGAGCTTCTTGATCGCCGCGTAGGTGAACCAGTAGTAGCCATGGTCGGTGCCCTCGCTCCCGCTCGAACCCCACGAATTGACCACGCGGAACGCACCGACGTCGCCATCCTCGGCGATGCTGTCGTTGTATCCGACGATGGTCTGCGCGTGGTTCATGTTCGTTCCGTAGTACTCGGGCGAGGAGACGATGTAGTTGTCAAGGAGACCGCTCGAGAACACTCCGCCGGTGTAGATGGCGAAGGTAACTGGCGTTCCGCCGGAGAGAAGGGTCTTGATCTGATCGATCGTCCAGTCGGTGCCGTTGCAATGCATCGCGACGGTCGCCAGGCCGCGGTGCAGGGGCGCCTCGCGGAACGCCGCCGCCGAGCCCCAGCCGAGATCGTCGTCATCGTTGTAGGGCATCGTCCTCATCGTCGGGCAGCCCCAGTCGCAGATGACCTGCATGTTCTGCGTCATCCACGAACCGAGGTCCCCTCCGCCGTTCACCTTGTTGTAGGTCCAGGCGGGGCTCATGAGATGCGAGACGTTCCCGAGGCTGGCATCGGCCCAACCATTGTCCCTTGCTTCGAGGTATCCATAGCAGTAATAGGTCGCCGCCCAGGCGGCGCACGATCCTTGATTCTGCTGGTTCCCGACGATCGGGAAGTATGGCTCGGTGGAAAGGTCGACCGAGGGCGCGAGAGGCGCAGAGGGCAAGGAATCGAGAAAGAGGAGCTTTCCTTCGAGCGACTTCCAGCCGTCGGCCGTCGGCGGAGCTAGGCCCGTCGCGAATCCCGCCTCTCCCTCCGACCTCACTCCGATCTCCTGCATCATCTGCTCGATCTCGGACGGGGTGGCGACGTGATAGGCGGCGCCGGACGCGGAGATGATCACCGTCGGCGATTCTTGGATGGGCTGTGAAGAGCCTGTGGCGGTTGCGCTGGACGCTATGATGAAGGAGGCTGAGGGCGCGGCTAGGATGAGCATCAAGCAGAGCGCGGCGGTCCGCGCAAGAATTCCGTTCCTTCGCCTGGCCGAAGCCACGGACCGGGAATCGCGTGGCGGGGTTATCTTGCTTTGCTGTCGGTTCTCTTCTCCGCGCGGTGGATCGACCGGTCACTTCTCCTCGAGCTCATGAGAGCTATGCGATATCGGCTCCTGGCATCTGGCCGAGCGGGATTCATCCTTTCGCTTCTTCGCGTCCATCCTCTCGCCGGTGACCATGTACACCACCCTTTCGCCGATGTTGCAGGAGTGATCGGCCACCCGTTCCAAGTACCTGGCCACGAGTATCCAGTTCGTGCCAGTAGTGATCTTCCTTGGGTCCTCCATCATGTACGTCAGGACGTTGCGGAAGTTCACCTTGTAGAGACAGTCGACCTCGTCATCCCGCTCGAAGAGCCCGCTTGCGTTGCTGGCGTCCCGGGTGGTGAACGATTTCACCGCGTCGGAGACCATGCCGACCACGAGTTCGGCCATCTGTGATATCTCGATGTTCCGCCTCAGATCGTCATCCTGCTCAAGATCCTCGTAGACCTCGACGATGTCCGAAGCGTACCGTCCGATCCGGTCCAGGTCGGTGATCATCTTCAAGCAGGTGGAGATCGTGCGAAGGTCGACCGCGACCGGCGCATGCAGAGCGATCACGTCGAGGCACCGCTTCTCGATGTCCTGCCCCAGTGAGTAGAGTTCTGCGTCTATCCTCTCGACGTCTGGCCTCTTGGAGACGTCGCGCTCCACGACGCAATCGACGGCGCTCTCAATCGCCTGCACCGCCAGATCGCCCATCCTCGTCGCGTCCTCGTTCAGCCGGTCCATCTCTTGCTGGAACACTACCCTCGATGTCATATCAACCCATCCTCCCTGTTATGTAGTTCTCCGTGAGCTTCTCCTTCGGGTCCTCGAACACCTGCTTCGTCGCGCCGTACTCGACCAGTTCGCCCAGGTAGAAGAATGCGGTCTTGTCGGCGACCCTCGCCGCCTGCTGCATGTTGTGCGTGACGATGACCACGGTGTAATCCTTCTTCAGGTCGATCAGCAGGTCCTCGATCTTCGCAGTGGCTATCGGATCGAGAGCCGAACACGGCTCGTCGAAGAGGATGATCTCGGGCTTGATTGCGAGCGCGCGGGCGATGCACAGTCTCTGCTGCTGCCCGCCGGAGAGTGTGTACGCGGACTTGCTCATGCGATCGCTGACCTCGTCCCAGAGAGCGGCGCGGCGCAGGGACCACTCGACCGACTCGGTCAGCTCGCCCTTCGACGCCTTGTGCACGCCGCCGTCGCCGTCCTCGACCCCATGGATCCTTCTCGCATACGCGACGTTCTCGAAGATCGATTTGGGGAAGGGGTTCGGCTTCTGGAAGACCATGCCGATGCGCTTCCTCACCGCCTCGACGTCGACGCCCTTGGCGTAGATGTCCTCCCCATCGACCGTCACCTTGCCCTGGAGCTTGCACTCCGGGATCAGGTCGTTCATGCGGTTGATGCACCTGATGAATGTCGACTTCCCGCACCCCGAGGGACCGATGATGGCCGTGATCTCATTCTGCTCGATGTGCATGGTCACGTCCTTCAGGGCGCACTTCTTGTCGAAGTGCACGCTGAGGTCGTCGATCTCGATCTTTGACATTCTCTACCACCTGTACTTCTTCCTGTATCTTTCCCTCAGCCAGATCGCGGCCATGTTGAGGCCGACGATCATCGCAATCAGTGCCAGCGCCGCGCCATAGGCCATCGGATAGGCCTGCGCCGAGTCTGACGTCTGGGTCATCATGTAGATGTAGTACGGCAGGGCCTGGAACTGGTCCGACAACGAACCGGGTATCGCGGCGTTGATCGCCACGCCGGTCAACAGTATCGGAGCCGTCTCGCCCCCCGCCCTCGACAGCGAGAGGATGATGCCGGTCAGAATGCCGGACGCGGAGTAGGGGAGCACATGGTGCCGTATCGTCTGCCACTTCGTCGCGCCGAGCGAGACCGAGGCCTCCCTGATCGACCTCGGCACCGCCTCCACGGCCTCCTTGGTCGCCACCATGATTAGCGGCAGCACGAGCAGGCTGAGGGTGACGGCCGCGGCGATCAGGCTCAGCCCGAAGCCGATGTAATACACCAGCAGCGCGACGCCCAGCAAGCCCCAGACTATCGACGGCACGCCCGCCAGGTTGTTCACTATCATCCACCATATCCGGGAAATCCGAGTGTCGCGCCAGTACTCCGTGAGAAACACCGCCCCGAAGACCCCGACCGGGACGGCGATCGCGAACACCAGGAGCATTAGCATCAGCGTGCCGACCAAAGGGCTCAGTATCCCTCCCAGGACGAGCGCCCCATGGTGGTTCGGGGCCGGGTCCTGGGTGAAGAACCCGATGCTCCACTTGCCGATGCCGTTGATGAAGACGTAGCCCAGTATGACGACGAGCGTGGCGACGACGGTCAGGGCGCAGGCGCGGAACAGCCCGAAGAACACCGCCTCGGTGGTGCGGCGTTTCACCTGTACGCCTCCCGGTACCGGGCCATCACATAGCTTGCGATGATGTTGATGGCGAAGGTGATGATGAAGAGCAGAAGGCCGACGGCGAAGAGGGCATAGTACTGATCAGAGCCGTTCGCCGCTTCTGGAACGTCGATTGCGAGGGTGGCGGTCATGGTGCGGACGGAGGCGAGGATGTTCGTCGTGAACTGCGTCGAGTTCCCCGTCGCCATGATGACCGCCATGGTCTCGCCGACCGCCCTGCCGACCGACAGGACGACGGCCGCGACGATGCCCGGCAGCGCCGCGGGTATGATCGTCCGGCGGATCGTCTCCCATCTGTTCGCACCTAGCGCCAAGGAAGCCTCCTTCAGATGGCGCGGCACGGAGTTCATCGCCTCCTCCGCGATGGAGACGAGGATCGGGATCATCATCACCGCTAGGATGATGGCCCCGTTGAGCGCGTTCAGCCTCGTGACGGGATCGAAGACGACCTTGAGCCATTCAGAGAGCACGAGAGCGGCGAAGAGTCCGTAGACTACGGACGGGATGCTGGCCAACACTTCGATTGCCGGCTTGAGCCACTTCCTTACAGTCGGGCCCGCGATCTCCGAGAGGTAGATGGTGCAGCCGATCCCAATCGGCACCGCGATCAATGCGCCGACGAAGCTCACCATGATTGTGCCCATCAGCAGCGGCAAGACGCCATACTGGGGGTTCGTGGCGAACGGGGCCCAGACCGTCCCGCCGAGGAACTTGCCAAGGTTCTCTATCCCGAAGAACGGCAAGGCGTTGCCGACCAGGTATGTGAAGACGAGGATGAGGACTGCGACCGAGACGAGGGCGCAGACGAATAGGGCGGTCGCGATTCCGGATTCGAGGAAGGTCCTCAGCAGTCTCCTCCTTCTCGCTGCGATCTTCCTGGCCATATGATTCCTGTCCTTCTCGGTCGTAGTCGGTGAAATGGAAATTGGAGAAAGGGTTTGGGTTCGCGTCCTAGAGCTCCACTTCTGCCGCGGCCAAGATCAACGCCATGGACATCTGCGCGGCGGTGCCCGACTGGCCCGATGCTTCCTTTGCGTAGCCGATGCCCACGTAGCCAACCCCGCCCACATCGTTCTCGACCTCCGGCAGGATCAGGGCGTTCGAGTTCGCCTGGAGCATCGACGCGGCGTAGTTCTCCTTGTGAACCAGCACCATGTCCTTGAACGAGGCGTAGCTTCCCGATGCCTCATCGCGGCCATAGAGCGTCACCGGCGTGTTCGAGCCGCCCACCTGGTTCCAGTTCGTGTAGGTCCCGTTGAATAATCCCTCCAGCTGGACGAGCGTCAATGTCGAGACGGGGTTGTCCTTGTTGACGATGATGCTCAGCCCGTCCACCGCCACCTTCCACTCGGTCACGTTGATGCCATTCGAAATGGCGGTCGCCTTCTCCTGGGCGGTCATCGCCCTCGAGGCCTGCGCCACGTCGAGCTCGCCTGCGATGAAATGCCCTATGCCCACGCCGGAACCGCCGGCGGATAGGGTGACGGTGTGACCGGTCTGGGTCTTGAACCCGGCGGCCCACAGGTTCGCCACTTCAGTCATTGTGGTCGAACCTCCTTCGGTGAAGTCGCCGCTCGGACCCCTCGTGTTCCCGTGCGACAGTTGCGTCATCATCGCCATGTGGTCGGTCGACTGCAACGGGTAGAACCCTGCGTTCGCTACGTCCTGCTCTCCGGTGTTCGCGCTGTAAATGTAGCTAAGCCACTCGTACAGCGAGCTCGTGCTGTTCGGTACCCCGTCGGTGTACAGGTAGAGGTATCTGGACAACGGGTATGATCCGTTGTAGACCGCCTCCTGGTCCAGCGGGGAATATGCATGAGCGCCTGGTGTCTTCTGAAGCAAGACCACCTTGGCATTCGGGCCGGATGCCGTGCCCTTGTTCAGAAGCAAGACGGCACCGACGGCGGCGGCGATGATCACGACGACCACCGCAACCGTCACGTACATCGTTTTCTTGTCCATTCTATGCCACCTCATTTGGAGAGAGGCGGCTCGAGCACGGCTCATTGGCTCGCCAGTCGCAATTCCTGGATTCGATCCTTTGGGCACGACTTGCCCCAAACGATCCTACCGGACTCTGCCCGAGCTCCATTCTCTCGGGACTTCGAAGACGCGTCCCGGGGATATTCCTTGCCAAACGAGAATATATTGGTACATATTCGAGAAAGTATACATATATTCAGAACGTATAGTACATACATCGAATACTGATATGTAGAGCGGCGTAGACGAAGGTGATGCAGTTGGAGATAAGACGGATACAGAAGACGGGCACGTCGACCATGACGGTGTCACTGCCAAAGGACTGGGTCGATTCGAACGCGATAAAGGCGGGCGACCCCGTCGAAGTAAGGGTCATCCCCGACGGGACGATCGTCATCGATCCGAGGGTCAAGCAGGAGAGGACGGAGACCCGGAAGACCATCTGGGTCGAGGAGGAGGAGACGAAGGAGCACCTGACGAGGAAGCTCATCGGCGCCTACCTCGCTGGCTACAGCATCGTCGAGGTCAGGGGGAAGGAGCGCCTGAGCCTCGACATCAAGCGGGCGGTCAAGGAGATCTCGCGCATGGTCATCGGTCCGGAGGTGATCGAGGTGACCAGCAACACCGTCGTCCTCCACGACCTGTCCGATCCGATCGAGCTGCCTCAGGAGAAGTGCGTCAGGAGGATGCACCTCATCGTCGGCTCGATGCACAAGGACGCGATCATCGCCCTCGAGGAAATGGACGTGGCGCTCGCGGACGACGTGATCGATCGCGACGCCGACGTCGACCGTCTCTACTGGATGGCGGTCAAGCAGCACAACCTGATCATGAGCAACCGCAAGCTCTCGGAGAGAATCGGGGTAGACATCTTCGGAAGCACCGCCCTGATGTTGGCCGCCCGGGCGGTTGAGCGGATAGGTGACCATGCGGAGAAGATTGCCAACAATGTGACGCTAGCCGTGAGCAACAAGACCAAGCTCGGCAAGACGACAGACATCGCAGAGCTTTCGGCGCGTTCCCTCGCCGCGCTCGACCGCGCCATGGACGCGTTCTTCAAGAAGGACATCAGGGCCGCGAACGTCCTGATAGACGACGCACAGACGCTGGCACAGGACTGCCAGAATAGGATGAACGATCTCAGAGCGCCAGGCAACGCCGCAGCGGTCACCCTCGCTTCGGTGCTGGACTCGATCGCAAGGACGACGATGTACGCGATGGACATCGCCGAGGTCGCGATCAACGCGGCGATGAGGGAAGACTCATCCTGAAGCGGCCGAGGACTCGGATAGGCGGAGCCACTTCTCGCTCAGTCCAGGATCCTTCATGGTCTCGACAAGATAGTCTGCGAGCTCGGTGCCCTTCGCTCCCGACTGCCGCCCGGTCACGACGATCCTCTTCTCAAGCAGCGTGCAGACATCTATCGCCATGTCCAGGCGCTTCGCTTTCTCCGCGTATCCGATGTGGTTCAGGAGCATCGATGCCGCCTTGATGATGCTCGATGGGTCGGCGTACTCCGCCCTACCCTCATCGACCATCCTAGGCGCCGAGCCGTGAATCGCCTCGAACATGGCATACCTCGTGCCGATGTTTGCGCTGCCCGCGGTCCCTACTCCGCCCTGGATCTGCGCCGCCTCGTCGGTGATGATGTCACCATAGAGGTTCGGCAGGATGATGACCCTGAACTCGCCCCTGCGAGCCGTGTCGAGGAGCTTTGCCGTCATAATGTCGATGAACCAGTCGTCCCATTTGATGTCGGGGTAGTCCTTCGCCACCTTCTCCGCGACCTGGAGGAACTTGCCGTCTGTCGTCTTGATCACGTTCGCCTTGGTGACTATCGTCACGCGGCCGATGCCGTTCCGCTTGGCGTGCTCGAACCCAAGGCGGATGATGCGCTCGCATCCGGGGGTCGTTGCGACGCAGAAATCGAACGCGAGGTCGGGCGTCACGTTCAGGCCCTTGCTGCCGAGGATGTAGGATCCCTCGGTATTCTCCCTGAAGAATATCCAATCGATGCCAAGGTTCGGTATCCTGACCGGCCTGACGTTCGCGAAGAGGTCGAGCTCCCTTCTCATCGCCACGTTCGCGCTCTCGATGTTCGGGAGCTTGTCTCCTTTCTTCGGCGTCGTCGTCGGGCCTTTCAGGATGACGTCGCAGGCCTTCAGCTGGGCCAGGACGCCGTCGGGAATCGGCTTCATCTCCTTGACGCGTTCCTCGATCGTAAGTCCCTTGATGTCCCGGATCTCCACCTTGCCGCTTCTCAGTTCGTCGTTGAGCAAGAACTCAAGGACGCGCCTGGCGTGCCTCGAGATATAGGGACCGATGCCGTCGCCGCCGACGACGCCGATCACGACCTTGTCCTTCTTCGAGAAGTCGACCCAGTCCTGAGACACCTTCATCCGATCGAGCCGCGCGAGCTGCTCCTCCACTAGCTTGCCGAAATGCTCCTTCGCCGCCGCAACCGCCGGATCGGTCGCCTTCGCCATCGAGATCACTCCAGGTTGAAGCCGCCGTGCTTCTTGAAGTGCTCCGCCAGCCCGCCGTCGTTGAGAATGTGGACCATCACCGGCGGCATCGGCGTCGCCTTGATGCGCTTGTCCTTGGTGATGTCGAACACGAAACCGCGCTCTAGGTCGATGCGGAGCTCGTCGCCCTCGTCTATCGAGCGAGAATCGCACTCGATGACCGGCAGGCCGACGTTGATGCAGTTGCGGTAGAAGATGCGGGCGAAGGACTTCGCCACGACGGCGCTGATGCCCGCGGCCTTGATCACCAGCGGCGCCTGCTCTCTCGAGGAGCCCATGCCGAAGTTCTCTCCCCCGACGACGAAGTCGCCGTCCTCGATCTCGTCGTAGAACCCAGGCCTCAGGTCCTCCATCAGGTGCTTGGCCATGTCGTCCATGTCCATCGACTTGAACTTGTACTTGCCGGCGATGATGTAGTCGGTGTTCACGTTGTCGCCGAATTTGTGCGCCCTGCCGTAGAGGTCCTTCATGCCAGCACCTCCCTCGGGTCGGCGATGTACCCCTTTATCGCCGAGTACGCGGCGGTCGCCGGCGAGGCTAGGAATATCGCCGCCTTCGTGTTTCCCATCCTGCCCTTGAAGTTGCGGTTCGCGGTGGAGAGCACGACCTCGTCGTCCGCCGGGATGCCGCCGCAGGTTCCGACGCACGGGCCGCAGGACGGAGTGATTATCGCCGCCCCCGCCTTCTGAAGTATCTGGAGTGCTCCGCAGTCCATCGCCGACGCCATGACGGCCCTCGATGCCGGCGAGACGATCAGCCTCACTCCTTCGGCGACCTTCTGACCGTCGAGGATCGCCGATGCCACCATGAGATCCTCGATCCGTCCGTTGGTGCAGGTGCCGATGTAGATCTGGTCGAGCTCCTTGCCCTCGACCTTCTCGATCGGGACGACGTTGTCGACGTCGGGCGGGCAGGCGATCTGGGGCGAGAGGTCCGAGACGTCCTCCCGGATCACGCGGTCGTATTTCGCATCGTCGTCGGCCTTGGCCGCCCGGAACGAGCGGTTCGCCCTCCCTTTCAGGTACGCTTCGACCTTCTCATCGCAATCCATCAGTCCCGCCTTTGCGCCGGTCTCAACGGCGAGGTTGGAGATCGTCATCCTGGATTCGACCGAGATGGCGTCGATCGCCTCTCCGCATATCTCAAGCGCCTTGTAGGTCGCTCCGTTGGCGGTCAGCTTCCCGCACATCCTGAGCGCGATGTCCTTCGAGAAGACGCCCTTCGGCAGAACGCCCTCGTACCGGACCTTTATCGTCGAGGGTACCTTCATCCACGTCTTGCCGGAGATTAGCGCCGCCGCCAGGTCGGTCGAGCCGACCCCGGTGGCGAACGCGTTGAGCGCGCCGTACGTCGTGGTGTGAGAGTCCGCGCCGATTATCACGCTGCCGGGCAGAGCCTGGCCTGATTCTGGGATCAGGACGTGGCAGACGCCTTCACCGACGTCATAGAGCTTCACCCCCTTCTCTCGGGCGAACGCCCTCATCTCCTTGTGAATGTTCGAGACGGATTCGAGCGGCGATGGCGCGTTATGGTCGATGACTATCGCGTACCGGGACGGATCGAATATCGCCTCTCCGTTCATCTCCCGGAACGCCTTAATCGTGAGCGGGGTTGTGCCGTCCTGGCTCATCATGAAGTCGACCGGGACGATGACTATGTCGCCGGCCTTGACCTCCTTTCCCGCATGCCTGCTGAGGATGTGCTCCGCTATCGTGCCCATGTCATTCCAGCCTCTGTGCCTCGTCCTTCCAGTCCTGGTAGATGTAAACGAGCTCCTTCTCTGTGAGCGACCGCTTGAGAGCGATCGAGCTCGAGCGGACCATCTCCAATATCTTGCCCGCCGCCTCGTCGTCGACCTCGATGCCGTGCTTTGCCAGGATGCTTGTGATCGTATGACGGCCGGAGTGCTTGCCGATCGAGATGCGCCTCTCCAGACCGACCGATTCGGGGGAGAACGCCTCGTAGTTCGCGGCGCACTTGATCACGCCGTCGGTGTGGATGCCCGCCTCGTGCACGAAGCAGTTGTTCCCGACGATCGGCTTCCACTCGGGGATCGTTCTGCCCGAAGCCCTCGCGACGTACTCGGCAATCTCCCGGAACCTGGCCGTTTCTACGCCGGTCTCCACGTTGAGGACGTATCGCGAGGCCATCACGACCTCCTCGAGAGGCGCGTTGCCCGTCCTCTCGCCGATACCCATGATCGTGGTGCTAAGGAATGTCGCCCCGGCCTGCACGCCCGCGATCGCGTTCGCGGTCGCCATGCCGAAGTCGTTGTGAGTGTGCATCTCGATTGGAATCTGAACGGTGTCGATCAGGTCCTTGACGACCTCGTATGTCTGTAGAGGGCCCATGATGCCGAGCGTGTCGCAGAACCGGAGCCTGTCCGCCCCGGCCTCCTTTGCCGTCATGGCGAACTGCCTGAGGAACTCGCGGTCGGCGCGGGAGGCGTCCTCCGCGTTGCATGAGACGTAGAGACCGTGCTGCTTGGCGAAGTCGATCGCTTCGGTGATCTTGTCCAGGACCCACTGGCGCGACTTCATCAGCTTGTGCTCGATGTGAATGTCCGAGGACGACATGGAGATGGCGACGGAGTCGACGTCGCAATCGATGCTGTGCTGGATGTCCTCCGGGTTCGCCCGATTCCAGCCCAGGATGGAGGCGCTCAACCCGAGCTTGGCGATCTCCCTGACAGCCAGCTTCTCTTCGCCGCCCATGGCCGGGATGCCGGCTTCTATCTGTTGTACGCCAATCTCGTCGAGCATCCGCGCGATGCGGACCTTCTCGATGTTGGCGAAGACGATCCCTGCCGCCTGCTCTCCGTCCCTGAGGGTCGTGTCGCAGACGTTCACCTTGTTCTTGCTGAGTTTGGCAAGGATCTTCTGGCTGTCCTTCATCCGATTTCTCCTCTCTTCATCGCTGACGCTCGCTTCCCTGCTACCGGGGCCCGGCGCCACGGACTCGCACAATCTTCCGATATATGCCCGGTCCGCTCCATGGCAGACAGTTGCACGGCGTACCCGTCGCCGTCGCGACAAGCGATGTGCGGTCGAGGAACCTCGCCCTTCTGGAGGGAGCGAGAGATGATGAGGGGATTCATACAAAAGTATTTCGCCGAATCAGCGGGCATCATGCCATCCGGTAGCGGAGGAGCGCCGCTATGCCGCCAAGGGCCTCCAGCTTCTTGCCCGCCTCGTGGTGCTCAGACACGACCATGACCGAGCCCCTCGCCCCTTCGACCTTCTTCAGCAGCGGGTCCATGTCCTTCTCCCTGAGCAGGACGTCGAGCACGAGGAGCGATTCGACCGCGCCCGCCGTCGCGGCCTCGTCCACCTCCTTCGGTCCGTAGGCCACCGGCCCGTCCTTCGCGATCTCCTCCAACATCCTCTCGACCGCGTTCGTCTCCTGAGCGACCCTGGAGCCCTCGAGCACTTCCGCCCCGAGCCCCTCTTTCATCAGCTCATGGATCCCGGCCATCCCCGCCTGGCCGGTATGGTAGATGAACGCCTTCTTGAACAGCTCCGGCGCCTTCTCCTTCCCTTCCGACAGGAGTTCTTCCTTGGCGAAGCCGGGGCCGAGGATGACCAGAGGAACCTCGCCCGTTGCCAGCTGCTTGACCTTCTCGATCACCTCGTCGAAGAAAGAGAGGTCCTCCTTCTGCTCGTACTGCTTGCCTGAGGAGGGACCGTAGATCGTGGCCACGTTCTGGATGCCGTACTGCCTGAGCACAGCAATCGTCGCCTCGTCGTTCTCGATCGAGACGAAGACTATCGTCGGGCGATTGGTGTCCTCGATCGCCCGCTTAATCCTTTCCAGCGTCGAGTCCCTCCAGTGCTCCTTGATGATCGTGATGTTGTCGCCCAGCTCGAGGTTGAGCGTGTGGAACGCGCCCAGATCCTGCGGTCCCTGCTCGATGACGCCGGTGATCCTCAACCTCGATTCGAACTCGTGGAACTCCACCTTATCGACCCTTATGCCGAGGAAGACGCGCTTCTTCTCGCCCCGCTCGGCGCGGACCTTGTCCGACTTCGCCTCTTCCCTGCGGTAGGTGACCGCCAGCACCAGATCGCCCTTCTCTATGATGTTGTACAGGTGCCAGAGGTCGTCCATGTTGTCGACGAGCAGCTTGATCTCGCCGGTCCTGGTGTCCTGATGGAGAACGCGCATCTCAGAGCGGATGAGATGCTGCGGTGGCTATTTTATTATCTGTCGTTTCGTGCCCTCCCCCCGACATTGTCCGAGACGCACGCGACCCTTGTCCCAGTTCCGACACAAGCGGCTCGGGTGTGTCCTGCCCCCCGCAAGAAGGGTTAAGTATTCCGTGCCTATTCCATCGGACCTGAATGACTAAGTGCTTCCTGGTGCTCGAAGATGGGACCATCGTCGAGGGCACGGGATTTGGTTCTGAGCACACCGTTTTTGGCGAGGTCGTCTTCAACACTGGCATGACTGGCTATCAGGAGGGTCTGACCGACCCCTCCTACCGCGGACAGATACTCGTCATGGCCTATCCGCTGATCGGCAACTACGGCGTCAACCACACCGACTTCGAGTCGGACAAGGTGCAGGTGACCGGCTACGCCGTCAGGGAGAGGTGCGGCGAGCCGAGCGGGATGTACGGCGGCGAGAAGATCGACGGCTTCCTGAAGAGGGGGCACGTACCGGGCATCTCCGAACTCGACACCCGAGCGCTCATCATCCAGATTAGAGAGAAGGGCACGCCTCGTGGCGCGATATGCTTCGAGGAGGACGACCTGGACAAGGTCCTGAAGAAGGTGCAGACGATGCCCTTCCCTTCGGAGTCGAACCTGGTCGACGAGGTCAGCACGAAGAAGGTCCTGACCTACCCAAAGGAGGGCGCCAGGGAGGTCGTCCTGATCGACTGCGGCACCAAGCAGAACATCGTCCGCGAGCTCAGGAGGAGGTTCTCGCTGACCGTCGTGCCGTATGACACTCCCTCTTCTTGGTTCAAGGATCATGAGGTCGACGGCGTCGTCTGCTCCAATGGCCCGGGCGATCCGGCCCATCCGATCATCCAGGACACCACGGTCAAGACGCTCAGGGCGATACGCGAGGACTATCCGATCCTCGGCGTCTGCTTCGGCAACCAGCTGATCGCCCATGCCTTCGGTGGGAGCACGTACAAGCTCAAGTTC